>DASTPZ010000001.1:0-2731 GCA_035761965.1 Flavisolibacter sp.
ATTTTTTTTACCCTTTGTTCAGGCGGTTCATGCCCCTGCAAACCTATCATTATGCGGCTTGCGGCGGTGTTAACACCTTTCTTACGCTCCTGGTCTATTTTGTGTCTTATAATTATGTGCTGGACAAACAGGTGCTCGACCTGGGCTTTATCGCCTTCAAGCCGCACATCGCCGCTCTTTTTATTTCCTTCATTATTTGCCTGCCGATTGGCTTTTACCTGAGCATGTATGTGATCTTCCAGGGTTCCTATCTTAAAAAGAAGGTGCAGTTCTTTCGCTATTTCGTGGTGATCATCGGCTGTATGGTCATTGACTATATTGGACTCAGGATATTCGTTGATCATTTCGGCTGGTATCCGACCCCATCAAAATTCGTTAACACCGCTATCGTCATCCTGTTCAACTATTTTTCACAGAGGCATTTTTCATTCCGGGTACAGAAAAAGGCCAGGGGCATCGGAGCCTAGCGCAAAGCAGTATTTCTTTTGTTAAATGCCGGGGCAGTCTGCCGGCATCTTTCCAACTATGCTATATTTGGTCAAAGCATTGTCTTCATGAGAATGGCCATCCTGGCGGCGTTCCTCTTTCCATTAGTGGCGGGCGCACAAAAAACATCTTCCAACATCACCATCGATTCGCTTCCCGGTTCAGAGATCGATATACCCATACAGGTCAACCTCAAGCCTATATTCGCCCTGGCTGAAAAGAATGTGGATACGGTATTTACCTCACCTAATTATCCCGACGGGTGGGTACAGGCCGATTGCGCTACCCGTTACAAATATCATTTCAGGCGCTCACCGCTCAAAATGAGCATGAGCGGTACCACCCTCAATCTTTCCTTTATGGGCTATTACCAGATCGTAGGCGCCACAAGGGCCTGTGTCGGCAGCACCGTGCTGTCGCCCTGGACCCCTGCGTGCAGGTGCGGCTTCGAGGAGCCCGAACGCCGTGTTAATGTGAGCTTCAGCAGCAGCTTCCAGCTTCATTCCAATTATATCCTGCAATCCAGGATCACCCGCAGCGAGCCACAGGCGCTGGACAAATGTTCGGTATGCTTTTGGGGACAGGATATTACATCAGAGGTGCTGAACGGACTGAAGGCCGAGCTAGACCTGTCGAAAAAAGCGATGGAAGATTCTTTCAGCCGCATCGACCTGAGGCCTTATATGCAGCAGGCCTGGCAGATGCTTAGCGCAGTATATGCGATTCCCAATGTGGGATATTTCAGCCTGCATCCAAAAAAATTGCGGATGGAAAATATCAATGCAAAAAATGACCTGCTCAACATCAATATCGGTATAACGGCAACGCCCGTGGTAAGCTTTGCAAAGCAGGATGAAGCAGCGCCGCCGCTGCCTAACCTCACTACGGCCAATAAGCCCGGTGGCTTTAATGTATTTCTTGAAGCGGCCTTGCAGTACGATTCGCTGAGCCAGGTGATGAACGGCTACCTGGTGAACAAGCGGTTCGATGTAAATGAAGGGCTGTTCAAGAAACATATCATCATTCGGAATACTGCGGTATCGGGCGATGACAACGGCGACCTGCGCATAAGGCTTGACTTTACCGGTTCTTTCGACGGTACGGTCTTCTTTACCGGCAAGCCTGTATACAACGCGGAGAAAAAGACCATCGAGGTTCAGCAGCTCGATTATGATCTAAAGACAAGGAACCTGCTGCTGAAAACGGCCAAATGGCTGTTCAATAAGCGCATCGTAAGTGAAATGCAGAAATATGCTTCCTTTGATCTCTCGAAGTATTACGACACTGCTGCCGTCACCCTCAATACCTGGCTTAACCGTGAGTGGACGAAAGGCATCAGGGGTGCTGGGCAGGTAAACGAGCTAAAGCTGACCGCCGTTCATGCGCTTCCGCAGCACCTGCTCATAAGAAGCAACTGCACGGGCAGGCTCAATGTAATGGTGTCCGAAATCAACCTTGATTTTTGACAGGGTGCAGGCCACAGCTGGCCGGGGCCTTTAACCCATCTTCGGTTCGGTCATGCTGAACCAGTTGCCACAGCCGTCGGTAAGCACGCACTCAATGCCGTAAAACTGCTCTTTTGGCTCTGACTTGAATTCAACACCTTTTGCCTTTAGCTCCTCATAGGTGGCGCGGCAGTTGCTGGTATGCAAAACACCGGCGCCCATCATGCCTTTCTCCAACAGCAGCTTCATTGCTTTCAGGGGTTCGCCCTCGAAGCCGGCCAGCGACATGATGATGATCTCCAGCTCGGGTTGCTCGGGTGGGTTGAGGGTAAGCCAGCGATACTTGGGAGGCGTCTTTGTGCCGTCTTCGGAGCTACCCATGTCCATCAGCACATCGGTATGAACCTTGAATCCAAGCTTGTTCACATAAAAATCATAGGCCTTGTCCTGGTCGAGGACGAATAAGGAAGTATGAGACATCTTCGTGATCATAATATCAGTTTTGAAAGTTGAAGCTAAGGCGATTTAAGAAAGAGGATTTATTGAATCTTGCTTTCCTTGAAAGGGCGGAGGAACATACCGTCAGATGGCATCATCCTGTCTTCCGGGTCCATAGGTATTGAGAAAACAATGCGGGACAAAAGCACGGGGCTGCTCCTGCTGCATCTGCTTTTTCTCCTTTGCCCTGGTCCTGAATCCCGCGGGAGAGAAGCCGATCTGTTTTTTGAAGAGCAGGCTGAAAGAACCCAGGCTTTCAAACCCAACGGCCGCGCACACCTCGGTTACCTGCCTGTTCTGGG
>DASTPZ010000002.1:0-4272 GCA_035761965.1 Flavisolibacter sp.
GAGCCTGGCGACAGTTCTACACCGTACTTGCTGTTTGCATTCATAGCTGAGGGTTAAGAATTGCAAATGTAAACAATCACGGCCAGCAGCTATTTCTTTGACCTTTCCGCCATCGTACAGACCTCGATCACGGGCCATTAGATTCAGGAAGCTTTCTGCTACGGGGTTTGTGCTGACAGGAAATTTGGTAGGGTAACCCTTCCGGAATGTGTATCGAGTGTTCTTATATTTCGCTATCGAATGTCCTGCTCCTGTTTTCTGTCCTAACCATTCCTCGTCTTTATTCTTCTCTTCCCTTCATTTCCCCTTTACGCCAGGCACGGTTCAGCCATTCGAATTCCTCTTCGTCCGCAGGACCCAGAACGGGCAACAGCGGCGATGGCAGGACCGGTTGCCCGGCATCTACCCAGGCAGTGTACCAAAAAGAGGCAATGGCATGTATGGACTGGTGCATCCTGCGCTCGATCATACCATTGAGCAAGCGATCGTAGGCCTGGGTAAAATCTGAGGAGTATTGTTTGACCAGCTGGCCGTTCCTGTTCTCGAAAGCATATTTCCTGTCCGGGGCAAAAGCAGCCGTCAGCTTTTTTTCCATCAGCAGCACCGAGTCTACGGCAGCAGCGCTTTGCAGCACGCAGCGCCAGATATAATCCCCGGTATTTCGAATATAGTCTGCCTTGCCTGTAAAAAGATCCCATTCCTTTTCTGCCAGCAGCTCAGGCACGCGGCTTTCCCAAAAGCCATGGATACCATGCTGGCCTGTAAGCTGTCCATTGTGATTGCTGCTTGTATGCAAAGGCACATGGGCATCCGCGATATAGTGTCCTATGTCGGCGGAAACCTTGAGGATACGCGCCCCGTCCTTTTCCCTGAATGCTTTTACAAGCCTCCCGTACATAACCTGCACCCACCAGGGTACGATGCCATGTTTTTGCAGGCTGTCCTCGCCAAATTTCTCTACAGCATCCTCCCACCTCTTGGGCAGTGAGTCAAAGGGAAAACTGCCATAGCGGTCAAGATCTATATAATGGCGGGGGCCTTCTTCGGTTACCGCGTAACGGCGCTTGTCCGGATCAACAGCATGCAGCGAAAGAAAGCCGATGTGCGGTTTGTAAAAGGCCATCATCTGCGGCGGCAGGATAAGCACTGCCTGGTAATTGATCTTCTGGTGACCATAAAAGCCCCAGGCAAATGAATAAAATGGAAACAGGATGCTCAGAAAGGATAAGGCATACATAGCGCTGGGTTTGAACAGGTATAAAGTTCCCGAACGCTGGCAGGATGCTGAGGAGAAATACGACGTAGATGGAGAAGTATTTTCTCAGCACTGCCTGGTATTTAAAACGAGGCTTTTAATGCTTATGCTGCCTATCCTCGTCCACATTGGTTACGCCGCCGCTGATGGCAAACTTCATGGCATCGGTAGCATTGACGTCGGTGATGCGCCGAACCCTGACGCGCGGCAGCAGGTATACATTGCCTGCTATGGAATACGACATCGGTATATAAACAGCCACATAGTCGCTGAAGCCAAATTCTTCCGCATCCTCCTGGGTAATAAAGCCGACACGCCATACATCGTTATCGTCGATATTGGCCAGAACAGGCTTGTTGAATTTTTTCTTTTCACCTGCAAAAGCCTCGAAAAAATCCTTGACAGTGGAATAGATGAAGCGGATGCCTGGCGTTTTGGCCATCATGCTATCGAAAAGATTGAACAGGCGGTTCCTGAAAAAGAAAGAGCTGAGATAGCCTATGAGGCATATTGCGATGATAACGATCAGAAAACCAAGGCCGTAATTGCGCACGTAGATCTTGCCATCCTCTCCCTTGGCGGTGAACAGCGGTATCTGGCTATCTATCGAGGACACTACCCAGTAAACGGTATACACCGTGATCGCGATCGGTGCGATCACCAAAAGCCCCTGCAAAAAATATTGCAGCAGCTTGCTGAATTTAAAACCTTCTGATTTTGAGGTAGATGTACCATTCATCGTGCAAAGGTAAGCGCGCTGCCGATCATCAAAAAGGAGAAATCATAAAAAAATAAACGATGGAAACTATTGTTACGAAAAAAGTTTCCATAGTTTTGCGGCCGATTTATGGAAGCGAAAGAACGCATTTTAGTAAAGAGCCACGAGCTGTTCAACCGTTACGGGATCCGTTCCGTTTCAATGGATGATATAGCCGCCCAACTGGGCATGTCTAAGAAGACCCTTTACCAGTACTATGCGGACAAGGACGAGCTGGTGAACGCGGTATTCGATATTGAGCTTACCCAAAACAGGGAACATTGTGTTGCCTGCTCCAGGCAGGGGGAGAACGCCATTCATGAAGTCTTTCTATCGTTCGACATGGTGCAGGACCTGCTGAATGCCATGAATCCCGCGGTGCTTTTCGACCTGCAGAAATATCATCCCACTGGCTACCGCAAGTTCGAGGAGTTCAGGAACAGCTTCCTGTACAAGATCATACACAACAATCTTGAAAGAGGCATAAGAGAAGAGCTTTACCGTCCCGAAGTGGATATCGAAGTGCTTTCCCGTTACCGGATATTCAGTGTGCTGCTTTCTTTCAATCCGGAAGTGTTCCCGAATAACAAGGGTAACCTCGTGTATATCGAACAGCAAATGATGGAGCATTTCCTTTATGGTCTGGCTACTCCCAAAGGAGTGAAGCTGATCCAGAAATATAAGAGTCAACGAACCAAAAAATAAGATGCGATGAAAAAGATCAAAGTGTTATTGGGCTTGGTTTTGTCAGCAGCGACAGGACTTTCCCATGCACAACAGAAGTACGAGCTCAGTGTTAAGGAAGCTGTTGATCTGGCTTACAAGAATGTAATTCAGGTCAAGAACGCACAGATCGACCACAGGATCCAGGAAGCCAAGAACAGGGAGATTCTGGGTCAGGCCTATCCGCAGCTCACAGGTAATGCAAATGCCACTCACTATCTCAAGCTGCCCGGTTTCCTTTTCCCGGATGCTACTTCTACCGCCGTTTATTCCATTTTGAAGAATGAAGGTGTATCGGGATCGGCAGGTCCTATAACAGATGTTCCCGCGCCAACGCTTACGCAGGTAAGCTTTCAGCAGCCATGGAACCTTACTGCCGGCGCAACCCTTAGCCAGCTCCTGTTCCAGCCCGATGTATTCGTAGGGCTGCAGGCCAGGGAAACGGCGCTCAATCTTACCGCTTCACAGGTAGAATCGATCAAAGAAACAGTAAAGGACTCGGCATACAAGCGTTATTATGCGATCCTTATCAGCCAGAAGCAGCTCGACTTCCTCAACCAGGGCCTTGAGCGGCTGCGCAAGCTGTATTACGACGATTCGATCATGTATGTAAACGGCTTTGCGGAAAAGCTGGAGCTCGACAAGGTGCAGGTACAGATCAACAACCTCACCACTACCCGCAACCAGGTGGCGGCAGGGATCACCATGGCTTATGCCGGTTTGAAGTTCGCGCTCGGCATTTCTCAGAAAGATACGGTTGTGCTGAGGGATGAGCTCACAAGCGCCAGTATCCGCGACAACCTGCTCGATACAGCATTCAGGTACGAGGACAGGCCGGAGATCCGGACCCTCGACTATGTAAAGCAGCTGCAGGAGCTGGATGTGAAAAGATACCGCCTGAGCTATATCCCCACGGTGGCGGCGCAGGCTAACTATTCCATCAATGGCCTCGGGCAAAAGTTCTTTACCCACAGCAGCACTGCCTGGATCAGGAGCGCTTTTATCGGCATCAATATCGACGTGCCCATTTTCGATGGATTTCAGCGCCGGTACAGGATACAGCAGGCAAGGCTGAGGCTGGAGCAGGCGGAGAACAACATCACAAACCTTAAGCAGGGTATCGATGTGGAGCAGGTGATCACAAGACAGACCCTGCTCACCGCCATCAGCAACCTGGATATACAGGAGAGCAATATGCAGCTGGCCGAAAAAGTGTACAATACCACCAAGCTCAAATTTGAGCAGGGTGTGGAGACCTCCAGCTTCGAGGTAATACTGGCCCAATCAGACCTGCTGACCTCTCAGTCGAACTATTTCACTGCTCTTTACAATGCAGTGATAGCGAGGATCAGCTATCTCAGATCATTAGGAAAACTTCAATAATTATCACAAAACCAGAATATATGAGAAAGAATATTTTATGGCTGCTATTGATAGGATTGACCGCTGCGTCCTGCGGCAGCTCAAAAAAGGAAGGCGATGGTACCGTAAACGATAAAAAGGCAGAACTGCAAAAGCTCAAGACGGAACAAAAAAA
>DASTPZ010000003.1:0-3217 GCA_035761965.1 Flavisolibacter sp.
TGTGCAGTTACCCTGATCCACGAAACGGTAAAAAGGGTGGTACACCAGTCGCCCCGCATGGACCTGCTGGGCATGAATGCAATTTCAAAAGGCCTGGCCGCCGCAGGCGTAAGAAAGCCAAGCGAAGACAAGCTCTTTACCTGGGCACTTGCGGGCGACCTTGTTAGCAACTCGCTTTACTATAGCCTTGCCGGCATTGGTAAGGAACGCAATGCCTGGATCAGGGGCTCACTGCTGGGACTGGCTGCCGGCGTCGGCGCCGTGATGCTGCCCGGTCCTATGGGATTAGAAGAAAGGCACAGCAACCGGTCTGTATCTACCAAAGTTATGACCATTGGCCTTTACGTGGCTGGGGCGCTCGTGACCACAGCTGTTATGAAGCTGCTTGAAAAAAGAAGGTCACGCCGTAACGAGGCGGTCTGGGAACAAAGACTGGTAACATCTGCCATGGGCTGAGACCGGCTCCCGGCAATCGCAGAAGAAGGGTTGGAAACAAGCCCGATACAATAAAGACCGGCTGAATGCAGCCGGTTTATTTTTCCCTCACGATCATCATGCTGATATAAAAATTCCTGCCGGGTGCCGCATTGTAAAAACGGCCGCCGAATCCATTGATATCATTACCGAGACTATACAGTTGATCCAGGAGGTTTTCAACTCCTCCCGTGAGCCTAAGCTTCCAGTGCATACCCATAGCATGCTGGTAACCCAGCCTTGCGCCAAGCAGGTGGTAGGCTGTTGCATACGCGCTTCCTGCATCGCTGAGTGGCACCCTGTCTGAAAAATAATAGCTCAGTGTTGCCAGCCAGCCTTTTCTTGTTTGGACATCATAGCCCGCAGAAAGCGTATGTGGCGCTATTCCGGGCAGGGCATTGCCCGAGAAATCGTTATTCAGCTGCCTGAACTCTTTATAAGAAAATCGGTGATAGGTATAGCTGATCCAGGCATTGCTTTGCAGGCCGCGAAAAGCCTTGCCAAGAAGGGGATAGGCAAGAGATACCTCGATACCTTTCTGGTCGGTCTTGCCTGCATTGGTGAAATAATCGCCGCCTCCGGCATCTCTTCGTTGTACGATGGTATTTTCGAGGCGGAAAAGAAAAGCAGCTGCATCCAGTGTAAGTCCCGAAGGCAGGGAGGTCTTGAACCCAAGCTCGTAACTAATTCCTTTTTCAGCTTCAAGCCCAAGGTTAATAGCCCCGCCGGTAGGCACCAGCTCTGCGGTCGAGGGCGGAGAAAACCCCTTTGACAGGGAGGTATAAAGGCTGCTGTATACAAATTTTTTCATCAATGCCAGGCGCGGAGCGAGGCCGTTGTTAAAGCGGCGTGTCTGTCTGCCGATGGTAGCGGGTGCGAATCGTGAAAAGGCCAGCTTCGACCAGTTCCAGCTAAGGCCTGCAGTCAGGCTCCATGACTGGGCCAGATCAAGCAGGCCCTGGGCGAAAACAAACTGCTGCCGGTTATCCAGCTCGTCAACTGAACGAAGGGAATCAGCCCTTCCGCCAAAGTTCTTGTGTATGCTCACTTTACTAAAACCTTCCTGCCATTCCATGCCGGCATCGAAGCCAAGGCTCGACTTACCGATCGTTTTCTGAATACTGAATACCGAGCGGCCGCCGGCATGCGGAATCGAGCTTTTTTCATAAGCTCTCAGGTTTGGATTGGTAAGCTCGGTGAACATGCCGTACAAGGCCGTTTTGTTTCTAAGCCAGCCAAACAGATTTTGTTCATATGAAGCGCCGGCAAGAAAGGTACGCTGGCGGATGGAGGCCTGCGCATCAAATGCACCAGGAAACCCGCCGCCCCCTGGCCTTGCCGCACGTGGATCTGCCTGGAACTCACCGAAGGTGAGCGCCCCTGGCGTTTCATAAAACAGGTCTCCCAGCAGGAAGGTGCTTTTCAACTGTCCATTGCCCAGTTTGAAATTGCCTGACCAATTGAAGAGGTCACGCCTCAGGGCAGACTGCTGTCTATATCCCCCGCTTACCTGGTGCTGGAAGCTCAACTGGCTTAAAGAGTTCTCATTGCCAGTGGAAAAGCTGCCATAGAGATTGTGAAGGCCATAGCTGCCGAAGGTATATTCCGCGGTAAGGCGGGGCCTGTCGCCGCCGGCAAGGCTGCCGATCAGCAAAACGCCACCGGTGCCTGCTCCATAAACACTGCTGCCCGGACCTCTTATAACCTCCAAAGAACGAAAGCTATAGCTTCCTAATTGGTTAAGATAGGTTGTGCCGCCCGGGTCTGTGATAGGAAGATCATTGAAATATACTTTTACATTCCGCACACCAAAAGGAGAGCGGATCGAACTACCCCTGATGTTAAACCGGTAGCTGCCGGGCGAACGCTCTTCCATGCGCAAACCAGGGATCGTATTAACGGCCTGCACGATGGAGGCCATCCCGAATCTTTGCAATGTACCCGGCCCGATGTGCCCGACGGAAGCCGGAATATCGCGCAGCCTTCCCCTTTGCTCGAAAGCAGTGATCCTTACATCAGGCAGTGCTGCAGGGGAATCATTGATCGTGCTATCCTGCGCGAAAGCAAAGGCAGGAGCCACAAAGAATAGAATGGGGAAAAAGTTTTTCAGGTACCGGCTAGCCATGCATATGGATTTAGTGGCATAAAAACTGTAGTAAAAGTAGACAAGTATTTGACCAAAAAACAGAAACTATGTCAGGCAGAGGAGATAACAACAAAAGAGGCAGTTCGGGCCGTGGCGCCAGCAATCAGAGCAATCAGGCATTTGGCCAGTCGGCAGACCGCGGTAAGTCAAACCGCGGTGAGGCAAAAGGCAAGGCTTCTGTTCCCCAGAAGAAGACCCAGGATCAGTCCTCCAACCGTAACCGCAGTACAAACAGGGGAGAAAGCTAAGCAGATCGATATTCCGGCAGAGCTGTCCGCCATGGTGGGCGGCTCTGTTTATTAAACCGTCCTTCCATTGAGATTCGTAGCCATTTCCGATACGCATGGGAAACACAGGACCATCAGGTTACCCAAGGGTGATGTATTGCTTCATGCGGGTGATATCTCGTATGGTCGTAAAAAAGAGGAGGTAGCCGATTTCCTGGGATGGTTCGCCAAACAGGATTTTGCCTATCGCATATTCATCGCGGGTAATCACGATTTTTTTTTGGAAAAAGCTTCGCCCGATGAGATCAAGACCCTCGTGCCGGAGGGCGTTATCTACCTGAACGACTCAGGCTTTCAGGTAGGTAATATC
>DASTPZ010000004.1:0-14203 GCA_035761965.1 Flavisolibacter sp.
ATGGCAATGATGATGATCCATGGCAAGGGCTGGTTGATATCGCCCTTAAGACTGGTATCAATGTTCCTGATGGCACTTGCTATCAACACAATGATGGCAGCGGGGCCAAGCACCATCCAAATGAGTCCTAGCTTTTGTTTAAGTTGATCCATATTGCTTTTTATTGTCCGGAGGCGGGCTTTATATGGGCTCCCTCTTCGTTTTCTTTGATATCCGAAATATAAAGTCCGCCTATGATGAGGCTGAGTGCCGCTATCCCTATTGGATACCATAGTCCCGTTAAATGGTCAGCACCCGGCAGGGTAGTCAGCAGGGTGGCAATGAAGGGCACCAAGCCACCAAATACCCCATTCCCGATATGATATGGCAGCGACATCGAGGTATACCGGATACGGGTAGGAAAGAGCTCAACCAGGAAGGCCGCGATCGGCCCATAGACCATGGTTACGAAGATCACCATCAAGGCAATGAGGCCGATCATTTGCCATTGTCCTGTGGAAGAAAGCACTACTTCTTTTGTTATCTTTTTTCCCGAGGGTGCAGTCGTTTCTTTGATATTCAGCATGGTGCCGTCCGTATACCAGGTAACGGTTACTCCAGGCTGTAAACCCGGTTCGGTAGCGGCTGTTTCCTTTGCCTGCGTGTCGGCTATACTGAACAGCTGCTGAAAAATGGGACGGTACAATATAACCCCGAGCAGCATGCCCAGCATCATGATCTTTTTTCGTCCCCAGCGATCAGAAAGACTGCCAAAAACAACAAAGAAAGGCGTGGCTATCAGCAGGGCAATAAGAATGATGGTATTGGCTTGCTCGTATTCTATAAAGCATTTTGTAAGTATGAAGTTCTGCGCATAGAATTGCCCGGTGTACCAGATTACGCCTTGCCCCATGGTGGCCCCGAAAAGCGCCAGCAGTACCATCCGGAAATTTTCCTTGCGGCCAAAGCTTTCCTTTAGTGGGTTGGATGATGTTTTACCCTCGGATTTTAGTTTGGCAAACAAGGGCGACTCGTGCATCTTGAGGCGAATAAAGATCGAAACGATCACCAGCAGGATAGAGATCAGGAAGGGATAGCGCCAGCCGTTGCCTTGCGTAAATTCTTCCACGCCAACGATCCGGCGGATGGAAAGGATCACACCCAGGGAAACGAAAAGCCCCAGGGTGGCCGTGGTTTGAATCCAGCTGGTAAAGAAGCCCCGCCGGTGCGCAGGCGAATGCTCTGCCACATAGGTAGCTGCACCGCCATACTCCCCGCCCAGGGCGAGGCCTTGCAGCAGCCGCAGCACCAGTACCAGCGTCGTTGCCCAATAACCGATAGCCTCGTAGGAAGGTACAAGGCCAATGAGAAAGGTGGAGAGTCCCATCAGTACCAGGGTAAGCAGGAAGGTGTATTTTCTGCCGATAAGATCGCCCAGGCGTCCGAATACCAGGGCCCCAAAGGGCCTCACAATAAACCCTGCGGCAAAAGTAGCCAGTGTCGAAAGCAAGGCAGCCGTGGGATTGGTATCAGGAAAGAATTTGGCAGCGATGATCGTGGAAAGGCTGCCGAAGATATAGAAGTCATACCATTCGATAAGCGTACCCGCCGACGAGGCGGATATCACTTTCCAGATGCCCCTGGTGGAAGGGTTTTGCATGCAGCGGTTTTTCTAAAAATAAGCAAGATGATATAAAGCCAACCGCAAAACTTTAGATTCAGGTCCTTTTTGAGGGCGATGTATATAAAGTGCATGTAAAGCCTCCACTGAACGCAAATGGCACCCCATTCCTGCAAAAAGCAATGGCAAGCCCTGACCTGAATTTCAAAGAGAGGCTTGCCATATAGATGTACGCTTAGTCAAAATCAAAAAAGTCGGACAGGAAGCCCTTCTTCTTTTTATGCTTGTAATGTGGATCATGACCATAGTGCGGGTCCTTGTACTGACCTGTTTGGGGAGGATAGCGCTTACGGTCATCCTCATAATATTCCGAATCGGGCCGGGCAGAATAGGAGGCAGAGCGCTCCACGATCTTATCCAGCTCGCCGCGGTCGAGCCATACGCCCCTGCAGTTAGGGCAATAGTCGATCTCGATGCCATGCCTGTCGGCCATGACCAGGGTTTCGTTGCAATTGGGACATTTCATATAGATGCGTTTATAGATTTATTCTTCTTCTTCTGTGGCCCTCACCAGTCAAAAGATACCGCTAAAGCTCAGCAAGCCCTGTACCGCATTTGGCAAAGGCCCGGCATAGAAATACAAGGCAGGTTGATGATGTCTGGTGCCATAGAAAAGCAATTGCTTTCCTGCACGAGCAGAGTTTCACCCGGCACCTGTAAGCAGGGAAAATCGTCCTCCGGCCTTTTAAGGCCGGAAGCTCTTATAAAACAATCTCGTCCGTTGCCGGAAAAGATCAGAGGTCGTCGAACTGATAAACATCATTAACAGATGTGCCCGCCTTCATGTCAAAAATAGGGTTGATGATACCGTTTTTGAGACCATAGACCCATCCATGCAGGTCGGGACGCTGTTCTTTTTTCCAGGCGCGTTGTATGATGCTGGTCTTTGCCAGGTTGTATACCTGCTCCTTTACATTGAGCTCAACGAGCCTGTCGATGCGTTTTTCTTCATCCTGGATGGCATCGATCTCCTGCTGGTGATTGCGGTACACATCCTTGATATTGCGAAGCCACATGTTCAGCACCGGCTTGAAGTCCTGCTTCGTGCTGGCAGCCTTTACTCCTCCGCAATTGTAATGTCCGCACACGATGATATGCTTCACCTTAAGATGGCTTACGGCATAGTCGAGCACGGCCAGGAGATTTACGTCGGTGCTTACTACGAGGTTGGCCACATTGCGATGAACAAAGATCTCTCCCGGCTGCGTGCCGGTGATCTCGTTGGCGGGAACCCGGCTGTCGCTGCATCCTATCCACAGGAATTCGGGCGTTTGTATATTCGCCAGCCTTTTGAAGTAATCGGGGTTTTCTTCAATTTTTTCTGCGGCCCAGGCCTTGTTTTCCAGTAGCAGCTTTTCGTATGAATGCATATGTCTGTCTTTAAGTTTCTATAATTTTTCAGATGTTGCCTGCTGAATATCTTTATCCTGCGTTCTCACAAGGTCGGGGCGGTTGTTCGTGTCTTCCGCAATCTTTTTATTGAAGCCCTGGTCTTTGAAGAGGCTGTACTTCAACTCTACTTTTATATTTTTCAGCGGGGCGTGGATGATGAAGTCTTCAATCACTTCCACGATATCCTTGTCAATGAAATCAGCCCTGCTTGCATCAATCAGCACCGAGGAGTTCTCGGGTACTTCTTCCAGCTTGTTCTTGATGATGGGCTTATTGAGAAAGGAAACATCTTTTCTCAACCTGAAAAGGTATTTGTTGTCGTCGTGAACAATAAAGACCGAAGTTCTGAAATTACTGCGGATTACGAAGAACATACCCACAACAATGCCTATTACAACACCGATCAGCAGGTCGGTAAGCAGGATGGCGATAATGGTGATGATAAAGGGTAAAAACCTGTCCCAGCCTTTCTTATAAAACGCAACAAAAATGGATGGCTTTGCCAGCTTAAAGCCGGTAAAGATAAGTATGGCGGCAAGGGCGGCTTTTGGAATGAGGTTCAGAATCGTAGGAATGAAGGCCACGCAGAGCAGGAGCAGCAAGCCGTGCATGATGGTAGAAGCCTTTGTTTTGGCGCCGGAGTTAACATTGGCCGAAGACCGAACGATCACCGAAGTAACCGGCAGCCCGCCAATAAGCCCCGAGAGAAAATTGCCTACGCCCTGTGCCCTTAATTCCCTGTTCTTGTTGGTTACGCGCTGGTAGGGGTCCAGGTCGTCGATGGCCTCTATGCTCAGGAGTGTTTCAATGCTGGCCACAATGGCAAGGGTAACTCCTGTTATCCATACGTCCTTATTCATAAACGCCCCAAAATCAGGATGCGTAAAGAAGGTAAAGAAGCTGTTAGCAGAGTCCGCAACAGGAATAATAACCAGGTGTTCGCCCTTAAGAGCCTGCTCACCTGAAAAAAGGGCATTGATGCCTACGCCGATGAATACAACGAGCAGGGGCGCCGGAATGAATCTGAATACACCACCCCGGCTGGTCACCACTTTCTCCCAAATAAAATGAAAGGCAAGGCAAACACCACCGATCAGAAAAGCAGTGGTATTGATATTAGTAAAGGCATTGAAGAAATTGACGAAGATATTACCCCCGCCTTGCTTTACAGATTCGTCGAGCTCGAACTGAGAATCGTCGCCCAGCAGGTGGGGAAACTGGTTAAGGATCAGGATAAGGCCAATTGCCGCCAGCATGCCCTTGATCACATTGCTGGGCACATAATCACCGATCACTCCGGCCTTGATAAGGCCGAGTATAAACTGAAGCGCGCCGCAAATAACTACGGACAGCAGAAAGGTCTCAAAGGTGGGCATCCGAAGCACAGCCGCCCCTACGATAGCCGTAAGGCCCGCTGCGGGTCCGCTCACGCTCAGCTGCGAGCCGCTCAGGGAACCCACAACAATACCACCCACAAATCCTGCAATAATTCCGCTGAAGGGGCTTGCATTTGAAGCCAGGGCAACGCCAAGGCACAGAGGCAGTGCTACAAGGAACACTACCAGGGCCGAAGGAATATCAGAGCCCAGGTTCTTTAAGAAACTTTCGCGTTTCATCATCTCATTTTTTGAATAACTAATATAGATTGTCCGTAGAAAAAGCCAGTTCAATAGCAAGCGCAACCGATGATCTCAAGATAGATAAGAAAATGTCAAAAGGGGATGCTTATGCTTCTGGAGGGGGCGACAGCAATTCGGGGTGAAAAGCAAAGTAAAGGTCTGAGGGGTGGCACTTATAGTAAGATGCCAGTATAACAAAACCATGCTCTGCAGGATGATACTCGTGAAGGTATTCTGAAAGGGTCGAAGCACCACTTTCGGTTTTTTCCTCGGTCGTATTTGAAAACGGATTGTTGTCGCAATCGCTTTCGGGACCGCTTTGATGCAGCTTTTGCGCCGCAAGCTCTTGACTTTCCTGGGCGGCATTCACAAATGGAAGGCTAACGGTAAGCCAGGCGAGGGCCAATAGCATGATAATACCTGACACCAGGTATTTTAAAGGCAATATGCGATTGGGTCCACCCATGGGTAACAAAAATATAGTTTAACTTTCAGAGTTCGAACCCGGTCATATAAATAACATTTATTTATTAAGACCGTCAACTACTTATCAGCATCCGCACAAAATGTGTGCAATTACCACTGAGCTGACGCAAGAATGATACCGGCTAATAGGCGGTATGGAGGATGATGGGTTATGCTGGGCTATACAAGCTGCCCGGTTTGCTTCGGCTTTGCCTTACCGTAAATTTTCTTTCTGTCCTGAATTGCATGGCTGTCTTCAACCGATATCAATATCAAGATGCCGCTTATATAGACAGCAAGGCCAGCCGCTTTTTTTGAGAAGGGGCAAATGCTTATTTTAGACACCAAAATAGTTTTAATGTCTTATCCATACCAGATCAGGAGCGAAGAAGAATATCATAAGGCATACGCCCAAAGCATTGAGCAGCCTGATGTTTTCTGGGCATCGGTTGCAGAGAATTTCCGCTGGCGGAGAAAATGGGACAAAGTGCTTGAATGGAATTTTACCCAGCCGGATATCAAATGGTTTCTGAACGCAAAGCTCAATATCACAGAGAATTGCCTCGACAGGCACCTTGAAACCATTGCCAACCAGCCGGCTATTATCTGGGAACCCAACGATCCTGATGAGCATCATCGCGTGCTTACCTACCGCAATCTTTACGATAAGGTTTGCCAGTTCGCCCATGTGCTCAAAAACAATGGAGTTAAAAAAGGCGATCGCGTCTGCATCTATATGGGAATGATACCCGAACTGGCTATTGCCGTGCTGGCCTGCGCCAGGATAGGGGCCATTCATTCGGTGATCTTTGGCGGCTTTAGCGCGCAGAGCATAGCCGATCGCCTCCAGGATGCCGGCGCCGAGTTCATCGTTACCTGCGATGGTGCCTATCGTGGAGCGAAAGATATTCCGCTTAAAAATGTGATAGATGACGCTCTCGTTGCCTGTCCATTTGTTAAGCGCGTGATCGTATGCACCAGAACACGCGTTCCCGTGAGCATGCTAAAAGGCCGCGATGTTTGGTGGGAGGACGAGATCAAAAAGATCGAGACGCTTGGCCTGCAGCAATGCGAAGCCGAAGAAATGGACGCTGAAGATATGCTGTTTATTCTTTATACCTCTGGCTCTACAGGCAAGCCCAAAGGTGTTGTACATACCTGTGGCGGATACATGATCCATACCGCCTATTCATTTGTGAACGTATTTCAGTACCAGCCCGGCGATGTGCATTTCTGTACAGCCGATATCGGCTGGATCACCGGCCATAGCTACGTGGTTTACGGTCCGCTGGCAGCAGGCGCTACCACCCTCATGTTCGAGGGCGTGCCTACCTGGCCTGATGCCGGGAGGCTCTGGCAGATCGTGGATAAGTACAAGGTCAATATTTTGTATACGGCGCCTACTGCCATCCGCTCGTTAATGAGCTTCGGCCTCGAGCCCTTCCGGGGCAGGGATCTTTCCTCCCTCAAAGTGCTGGGTACCGTGGGTGAGCCCATCAACGAAGAGGCCTGGCATTGGTACAACGAGCACGTTGGCAAAAAGCGCTGCCCGATTGTTGACACCTGGTGGCAGACAGAGACCGCCGGCGTTCTTATTTCCAATATGGCGGGCATCACTCCGGCCAAGCCCGCCCACGCCACGCTCCCCCTGCCCGGCGTGCATCCCATCCTCGTCGACGAGCAGGGCAGGGAAATAAAAGGCAACCCGGCCGCAGGCAATCTTTGCATCAAGGCTCCATGGCCCGGCATCATCCGGACAACCTATGGCGATCATGAACGTTGCCGGCAGAACTATTTTTCCGCCTACGAAAATCTTTATTTCACCGGCGACGGCGCCCTCAGGGACGAGCAGGGCAACTACCGCATCACCGGCAGGGTAGATGATGTGCTCAATGTAAGCGGCCACCGGATCGGTACCGCTGAAGTGGAGAATGCTATCAATATGCATTCCGGTGTGGTCGAAAGCGCCGTGGTTGGATACCCGCACGATATTAAGGGCCAGGGTATCTATGCCTATGTCATTTGCCAGGAAATGAACGACCCCCAGCGCATGCAGCAGGATATATTGCAGACTGTTTCGAGGATCATCGGCCCTATTGCCAAGCCAGACAGGATACAGTTTGTAAGCGGACTCCCAAAAACGCGAAGCGGCAAGATCATGCGCCGCATCCTGAGGAAGATCGCAGAGGGAGAAAAGCAAAACCTGGGCGACACTTCCACCTTGCTCGATCCCGGCATTGTTGAGGAGATCGCCAATGGGAGAGAGGACTAGGCAGATGTGGGAGGCACTGTTCGGATAGCCTGCCTTTGCCTACATTTGCGCCTTTCGCTTATGCAAAAGACCAGGACCGGCAAGCTGCGCATTTACCTTAAATGGTTTGGATGGGTGATCCTCATGCAGCTGGTGCTGATCAATATAAGCGCATCCCTCTATGCCTACCGGCTTACACATTTTTATCCGGCGCCGGCAAATCCGCCGGAGGCAAGGAATATTTTTCAGAAAACCTGGCGCTTGTTCACGGGTCCAAAAACCTACAAGAACACGGAGGAAAAGGAACCTGACTTTCCCTTCCGCACCGTCAGGCTCAGTGTATCGGGCAATACCGGCATAGATGCATGGTATGGCCCTGTCGACTCCGCGCTTGGCTGCGTGATCTTTTTTCATGGCATTACCGCCAACAAGAGCTATCTCCGGAAAGAGGCGGCTATGTTCAGGTCCTGGGGTTACAATGTAATGCTGATCGATTTCAGGGCGCATGGGAGAAGTGATGGAAATAACAGCAGTTTTGGCGTAAGCGAAACCGAGGAAGTGCAGAAGGCTTTCGACTGGGCCAAGAAAGAGGGCAATCGCACGATCCTGCTCTATGGAGTATCGCTGGGTGCAGGCGTGTGCCTGAAGGCCGTATCCGATGGACTGGTCGAGCCGGCAGGCATTGTAGCCGATATGCCTTTTGGCAGGCTTCAAGACCACCTCGAAGCAAGGGCAAAAAGCCTTGG
Organism: Flavisolibacter sp.; assembly: GCA_035761965.1. Taxonomy (GTDB): domain Bacteria; phylum Bacteroidota; class Bacteroidia; order Chitinophagales; family Chitinophagaceae; genus Flavisolibacter. The sequence continues at coordinate 8,134 of DASTPZ010000004.1, forward strand.
CTTTCCTTCGCAGCCTTTCGCCACGCTGGTTACCTTATGGATCGGCATTAAAAGAGGGTACAATGGTTTCGGGCATGATGTAGGCAGCTATGCAAAAAAGGTGAAATGCCCGGTTGTATTGGGATGGGGTGAAAAGGATCTTATCGTTACGCGCAGGGAAGCTGAATATGTATTGGATAAGCTTGGGTCCGCGCACAAAAAAATGGTCATTTATCCCAATGCAGGTCACGAATCCTATCTCCAGCAGGATCCTGAAATCTGGAAGCGGGAAATGCAGGCTTTCTGCAAAAAGATCAGCGGCTGATCATTTCCTGATGGTAATGGGTGTTCCCACGGGTATGTAGCTGTAAAGATCCTGCACATCCTCGTTCTTAAGTGAAATGCACCCGTTTGTCCAATTCTTGTAGCGGTCTATTACAAAGCCCTCGTGCGGGAAGGTGCCGTGTATGCCTATACCACCGCCAGGTTTGGCCGACGGAGGGATCTCGCCGCGTTTTTTCCGCTCGTTGAATTTGTCCAGGCTTTCCTTTGTAGGATAGTCGAGGCCCATATAGCGTTCCCATTTGTCATGAACCCTTTTGTTGACGATCTTGAAGCTGCCTTCGGGAGTATTCTTGTCGCCCTCCATTTTTTTGTCCTCCAGCGTGCTGTTGCCAAACACTACCGGGTAGGTAGCATACCATCCTTCCGCATCATACACATAAAGTTCATAGCTTGATTTATCGACAATGATCTTGAAAGGGGCCTTGGGAGCAGTTGACAGCTCCCTTTTTGCTTTTGATGTTTTAACGGCAGGCAGACTGATGGCCTCGGTTAGGGCTTCGCGTTTTTTCAACATCATGCTGCCGCTGGCCAGCAGGCATGCAAAGACAATGGCGGTCTTCATATTCAAAGGTTTAGCGGTTGATCCACCGGCATAACGGCCGCTTTCCGGCATTTATTTTCTCCTGTGGATATCTTTTAACGAGCTTTTGTCAAAAATAAAAAATCCCGCTGTAAAACACAGCGGGATTCGACGTGATAATCTGAGAGTAAGTTTACCAATGGCTGAGGCGGATACCTACGTTATAAGGTGTTTGGTCGAGACCTCTTTCCCACATATTGTTCATGGCATAGGAGCCATAGAGCCTGATAGGACCAAGGTTCAGCTCACCGATATAGGAAAGCTTCCATTTCTCGAGGTTGAAATCATCGCGCAGCTTCGATTTGTCGTTGTTGTCCTTGATCTTCTGGCGGGAAGAGTAGAGGTATCCTGCGCTTACACCCGCGCTCAATCCGAATCCTTTTTTATGATTGGGTGTAAAGTTGAAGTTGAGCATGATGGGTACGGTGAGGTAGTCGGCTGCCAGCTTGTTCTTTTTAATGTCGGCAAGGTTCTGGTCGAGCGTGATCGTTGTTGGATTTTTGCTGAACTTTATTCTTTCGTCATCGAAATGATAGTTGTTCAGCTCAAGGCCCAGTCCATATTTCAGGTTAACCACCTTTTTGATCAGGTTCAGGCGCTGCATAAAGAACCAAACGTTTACATTAATGGATTTGCCGGTGCGAAGGTCCATCTGGTCTTCCCCGATGCCAGGCCCGGTAAAGCCCGATGCTTGTGAGGCTGCGTAATTGGTCTGGTCATTAATATTGGCAAAGCCCAGGTCAATGATCCACCAGTTGGTGCTAAGATTGGATGATTTTTTCTTGCGGTTGGACAGCACTACTGAGGTATTGTCTTTTTTATCACCGTCCTTGTCTTTTTTCTTGATGATGATCATGCCGCCGACCCTGATGGTGTCTGCTTTTTCGGACTTGGTACTGTCTGTTTGGGCAGATCCGGACATGGCTCCGCCTAATGCGATTGCAAGTAATAATTTTTTCATACTGTAATGATTTTAAAGATTTCTTTTATTTAAGCTTGACTGCTACCGCACCGATCAATAATTGGCCATCGTCGTTGATGGGATCGATACCGGTTTTCTTTTCGATCAATCTTGTGGCCCTGCGCAGGAAGCCCTTGATTGATCCTTTTGCATCTTCAGCCTTGGCAGTGCTGCCGTCGTCCGTAGGATGGTTATCAGTTATACGTGCACCCAAAGAAGATGTTACAGCTGGTTCGTTAATAATTTCCGAAGGCCTGTAGCTTGCCGTGACAGAAGCCATTACATCGGCCTCGATCCTTTTCTGAACGGGTTGCGAAGGCTTGTTCATGGGTATATCGGCTACAGCCATTACATCCTGTTGGGGATTACTATTGTCCGGCAGGCTGTTTATATCGGTAGTCCGGGTTCTGTTGGCCGGGCGGGGGCTGGCTATATTCGCTGGAACAGGAAGAACGGCCCCGGCCGGATCCTTGTCCGGGATCGCTGCGGTCGTATTGCTGCGGTCATCATTTGCCGGAAGAGCAATGACCGGTGCATTCACTGAAGGTTTTGCCGTGCGGGGACCTGCCTGTACTGCAACCTGTCCATCGTTAGCCGGCTGCTGCTGGCGGGAGAAATAGGCGATGCTCATACCGGCGATCAGCACTGCTGCCGCTGCTACCCTCATCCAGGGTTTGAAAAAGACCTTTCTTTCGGCCCTGTGGTAAAGTTCTTCCTTATTGGGATAAACGATCTTTTCAGCCGGGTCCAGCTTGGCTGCAAGGAGAAGCTGGTGCTGCAGCCTGTATTCGGCGTCGGTCGAAAGATTTTTTTCAACGGCCTTTTTTTCCAGCGGGGCAAGCTCGTTGTCTATGTAAAGAAGCAGGTCCTCATCGATGGTCTGAAGCCTGATATGGTCGGAAAATAATTCGTTCTTGCTGATGGTGAATTCTTCCACCGGCAGCTTGGTGCCTGCAAGCAGCTCGAACTCACCCATCAGATCGGGGTGAGCAGCCAGGAAACTGTCCACCATGGCCCTTTCGGCCTCACTTAGCTCATTATCCATGTAAAGGATAAAATACTCCTCGTAATTCCCAAGGTGAATCATTTTGTTATCGTTGGATCTAGATGACATTTTCAATTTTTACCAGGTACTCTTTTAATTGAACACGGGCGCGGTGCAGGTAGACCTTTACCTGGCTTTCGCTCAGGCTCATGATCCTGCCGATCTCTTCGTAGCTGTAGCCTTCATAGTCTTTCAGCATTACCAGCGAGCGCTGGGTTTCGCTGAGCCTGGCCAGTGCTTCCTGCAATACCGCCTTCGCATTATTGGCCTGGTGGTTCGAAATCCTGGCTTCTTCCTTGAATTCTTCCTTCAGGTAAACCCTTTTAACCTTACGTAAATGGTCGATCATCTGGTTATAGGCTACTGTAAAGAGGTAGGACTTGCTTTTGGCCCCGTCAACTTCGGCCCGGTTCCGCCATAATTTCTCAAAAGCAGTTTGAACTACGTCACGGGCGTCTTCCTCATGCCGCAGGTTCTTTACGATAAACCGGTACACGTTGTCCGCATACAGGCTTACGCATTCATTGTATTCTTTCTCAGTCATAAAAACAGTCGAAACAGCTTGATTTACTGTTATACGAAACAAGCCGCCGGATGTTACAGCAAAGGAAAGAAATTTATTTAGCGAATCGAAACCGAGGAAAATTGCCTGGAAAGCACATCCCAGAGCATTTCGCCCTTGTCTGCCGGACGGGAAGAATTGCCACAGGTCTCATCGGTAACATTACAGATGGAGCGGGCTTCTTTGTAGGCGATCACGGAAAAGGCGGAAAGGCTGACCATCAGCAAGAGGGCAAGAAAGAACCACTTGTTTAAAATTACCTTTCTCATGGCGTTGGTTTGAATGGTGTGACGAAGGTAGACAGGGCAATGTTACAATATTGTAAAAATAACCTGCCGGAGCAGCTTCCCCGGTTTGGGATTCCAGCTATTTCCTACTTCCAGGCTGCTTCGCACTCCGGTCGGGTATTAACCTGGGCATTGTCAGTATGGCAATTTGTACGCATATATGCCGGCCCCAGCTTCCATTCTCCTTTCGTTTGGCCTCAACCAATATCTTTGCCGCCTAAACGATTGTTATGAACGAAAAATTCGTACAGCGCATAAAAGAGGAGATCGAAGAAATCCGGACCTCGGGTTTATATAAAACGGAACGGATCATCAGCTCGCCGCAGGGCGCGGAGATCCTCGTGAACGGTAAAAAGGTGCTGAACTTCTGCGCCAACAACTACCTCGGACTTTCTTCGCATCCTAAAACCATTGAAGCTGCTCATCAATATATTGACTCCCATGGCTATGGAATGAGCTCGGTGCGCTTTATCTGCGGTACGCAGGATATTCACAAGACCCTGGAAAAAAAGCTGGCCGGGTTCCTGGGCACCGAAGACACCATCCTCTATGTAGCTGCCTTTGATGCCAATGGCGGTGTTTTTGAGCCACTTTTCAACGAGCAGGATGCCATCATATCCGATGCCCTCAACCACGCCTCTATCATAGACGGGGTGCGCCTCTGCAAGGCCCAGCGCTACCGCTATGAGCACAATAACATGGCTGACCTCGAGGCCAAGCTCAAGGAATCGGCCCATTTGAGAAGCCGTATCATTGTTACTGACGGCGTATTCAGCATGGACGGCACAATAGCCCAGCTGGACCGTATTTGCGACCTGGCCGACCAGTACGATGCCATCGTGATGGTGGACGAGAGTCACGCTTCCGGGTTCATGGGAAAAACAGGGAGAGGAACGCATGAGCACAAAGGGGTTATGGGCAGGATCGACATCATCACGGGCACCCTGGGCAAAGCTTTAGGCGGCGCTTCGGGCGGGTTTACCAGTGGCCGTAAGGAGATCATCGATATCCTGCGCCAGCGCAGCCGTCCCTATCTTTTCTCCAATACGCTCGCCCCTTCGATCGCCGGCGCCAGCATTGCCGTGCTCGACCTGCTGAGCGAAACCACATCCCTTCGCGATAAGCTAGAGAGCAATACACGCTATTTCCGCAGCAAGATGACCGAAGCCGGCTTCGATATCAAGCCGGGAGAGCATCCTATCGTGCCCATCATGTTGTACGATTCTGTGCTGGCAGCCAGGTTTGCCGACGGCCTTTTGGCCGAAGGGATATATGTGATCGGCTTCTTTTATCCCGTTGTGCCTACAGGGCAGGCCAGGATAAGGGTTCAGATCAGCGCCGCCCACGAGCAGGAGCACCTGGACGCGGCCATCGGTGCCTTTACCCGCATCGGCAAGGAGCTGGGCGTGCTCAGGTAGTTTTACGATTGCATTTACCGGGCCGGCGTTTTATTTTTGTCATCTCCTTTCGGCGGAAATAACACGCCGGCTTTCCATTTACCTCTGATGAACCGTCACCGACCAATCAGCCTTTGAAGGACCGCGTTTTAATCATTAATCAAACTCGTACTTATGAAACGGATCCTTTTGCTCTCCGGCTTTTTGGCTGTTATGATGGTTACTGTCAGCTCTTGCGCTTCAATGAAAAAAGACTGCCAGGGTAATAAACATACCCGGTTGAAGAATGGTATCTATCTTTAGGCTGCGGGCAAGTGCCCGCTTTTCAATTCATGTTATGCGTATCTGTCTAAGCCTGTTTTTGCTCCTGGCCGCCAGCCTGGCGGGTGCCCAGGATTTCCCTGCATCTTTTTTAGGTCACTGGGAAGGCGAGCTGGAATGGTTCCAGGCTGGCCGGCCCACACCTCAAAAAGTGAAGATGCAGCTTATTATCAAGCCCGCAGATACTGCCGGACAATTCACCTGGCAGCTGATCTACGGCGATAAGCAGCAGGATAACAGGCCCTACCTGCTCAAGCCGGTAGACACGGCCAAAGGGCATTGGGTAGTGGACGAGCAGAATGGCATCCTGCTGGACCAGTACTGGATCGGCGGCCGTGTGACCAATGCATTCACGGTTCAAAAGACTACCATCTTCAATAATTACTGGCTTGAGGGCGACAAACTGATGGCTGAATTTTATGGCTATTCCTCTGCTTCGGTGCGGCGGTCCGGCGGTACCGGCGAAGACATTCCTCCCGTAGACAGCTATGGTGCAAAAAGCTACCAGAGAGCCGTGCTAAAAAGAAAATAGCACCGGTGTTCTGAAAAGCTGATCCTCCCGGCCAAGGTCTTGCGGCCCGGCACATTTTGCG
>DASTPZ010000005.1:0-8614 GCA_035761965.1 Flavisolibacter sp.
GCCTGAGATCGTTTAGGATTTCAACAACTTTAGGATTTCTCTCAATAGGGATATCTTCGCGGAGCGTCTTATTGAAAATGGTTGAATATTCGCTTCTCAAGGAGCTAGATTGAAGCGATAAGGCTGATATATCTAGTTCAACGTCTTTTATATCCTCACTAATTGCGCGTAACCGTGTTCCGAGTTCTTCTGATTTTTCAAGAAGGTTCTTATGGTGTTCATATAATTCGATATTGGTACTGTTATTTAAATCAACGGTTTCCATTCGTTTTCGAACGCCGTTCATTTCATTGCGTGTCCTAGTTATTTGCCATTGAAGGTTTCTTACATCAGAATCGTATTTGTTATATTCTTTTCTCAGTTGATCTGCAGCTTTAGCTTTACTTGAATCCACTCCAAAGAATAAATAAAGTACTCTCTCAATTAAAGCTATATCCCATGATATAAGCTGATGAGTCTCGTCGAAAGTAAATACGTATGATTGGAGGAATACAAATTGATCGAACTCAGACAACTTTAGATCTTTTGTAAAGTGTACTTTATAAAGATCATTCAACTCACTTGAAGAAATATCATCACTTTTCGAAATTTCTTTTCCTTTAGTTTTTTTACTAAAGCCTCTCAATTCGTCTGGTTCAAAGAATCCTCGAGTTACACAATAGTCATTTTCGCCAATAGAGAAGTATAACGTTGCTTCAGCTAGGTCATGAAAATCCTCTTTAACTCGGCCATCGAAATATTGCTCCGCAAATCCTTTACTCTTACTATAAAAAGCTGGAACGGAATTGTACCATGTGAAATTCCGCTGAGGATTTCTTACAATTCCAGTTAAAATGTAATTTATGATTGTTATAAAAGTCGATTTTCCAAGTCCATTTGCCCCCGCTAAGCAGTAAACATTTTTGCTTAGGTCGATATCTAGAAAATCAGCTTTTTTATAAAGGCTAAAATTTTTAATTATCAGTCGTTGTAAAACGGGGAAATCGAACTTTCTCATTTTTAATTCATCTCGTTGGTATAATCGATCACTAATTAAAGGCTAAATATCAGCATTTGTCATTATAGAAGAAAATACAGTACCTGAAATTATAATATGTAAAATCCATGTGCTCTTCTACGTTTGGACGGATAACTTGTGCAAACCTTGTGCAAATAAAAAAAGCAGCCACAACTTTTCGTTATAACTGCTTGACTCTTAAGCTCCCCCTTCAGGACTTGAACCTGAGACCCTCTGATTAACAGTCAGATGCTCTAACCAACTGAGCTAAGGAGGAATGAACCGCTTTTGCAGGCAAAAGTGGTTTTTAGGACGGCAAAAATAGCGTTTTTTCCATTCGTACCAAATAGATTCTCAGGTCTTTAAAAATTTTAAAATCAGGGGTGCGTTTCCGGCCGCTAAGGGTTTTTGCCTAGGCCGGCTAAATTCTCCCGCCACCCTCTTGCACTTCGCGCCAAAGTTTTGCAGCTTTAGCGTCCAATCTATCCTGCGATGAAAAACCAAGCCAAACCCAGCCCGCCCGTGGCTATTCCTGCGTCCTTTGCCTCTCCTCCTCAACCCTCCTGTTCCCATGCACTGAGAAGTTTTTAGGCCCTTTTAAACCCTTGAAAACCTGAACTACATGCAAACCTTCGAATTGGGAAAATTTCTTTACGGTACCCTGCTTCCGTTCAAGGCAAGAGCGGCCAAACAGGGCATCAGCCTCGAGCTGGTAGAGGATATGGCCAGCCATGTTTGGCTCAAGGCCGACCGCAGGCAGATCCGCGAGCTGCTCGATACCGTGCTGCTCAATACCCTCACCCATTCGGGCGCCAGCCGCATCGGGCTTTTCCTGCGGCAGCTGCTGCGTACCGACCGTGAGATCCTGCTCGAATTTTTGCTTGAAGACGACGGACCGCCCGCGCGCGGCGCGCGGCGCTTTGCCTATTTCAGGGCCCTGGCCCATGCCCGCCGGCTGATCGAAGCCCTGCAGGGCAAGAGCGAGCTGGTGGTTACACCGGGCATAGGCATGCAGCTGCGCTTCGTGCTCAAATGCGAATGGAAACCCGCTATCGCAGACCATACAAGCGTCCCGCATGGACAGGCGATCCGCGGAAAGCATGTTCTCGTGGCCGAGGACAACGAGGTCAACCAGGGTACCATCGCCGCCATGCTGCGCGAGCAGCAGGTTAGCTTCGAGGTGGTCGCCAACGGAAAGGAAGCCATCGACCTGCTGGAGAAGAACGGCCGCTTCGACCTTATCCTCATGGACCTTCACATGCCATATATGGATGGCTTTCAAACCACCAACTATATCCGCAAAAAGCTGAACAGCCAGGTGCCCATCCTGGGCATGACGCCAAACAGCACCAACGATAACCTGGCGCCCTGCCTCCAAGCGGGCATCAACCAGTTCATCAAAAAACCCTTTAGCGCCCGCGACCTCGTGTCGAGACTGGACAGCTTTTTCTCACCCGGCTTTCAACCACTCGATCAATCCCTGGCGCTGCTGCAGCTTAAAACAATCTGAGGTGATTGCTCCGGGTCCAAAAGGATATGTAGCATCATTTGCCCGGCAAAAACCAGGAGGACATTTCTTTAGTCACCACGATCTGGTACTGGCCTTAAAGACCGCCAAGGCGCTTGGTCCCAAGAACGCTGTTCTTGTTTGGAAATAGCAATGATGCGGGTCTTATGACCTGCTGCAGTCCATGATAAGGACCTTCTTTACAGCCATCCAAAAAGCCGGTTGGATTCAAGGCCTACAAACACACCTTCGGCACGCAGCTCCACCGGCCAGTGCTTGAGGTGATAGCCCTCACCGCTTACATTTCGACCATTCTTCATCGAGAATTTATAGCGATGCAGCGGACAAACCACATTGCCCATGGCATCGATAAACCCATGGCTGAAGTAGCCCCCCGCATGCGGACATTTATGGGCAAAGGCAAAATACTCCTCGCCATGCCTTCCTATGCAGATGCGCTTGTCGCCGGCCATTACCTCGGCGATATTATTGGCGCCAAAGCCGATCTCGGCCGGGGTTTCGGCTATCTTGATCCAGTTGATCTTGTCGGACATGCTGTTCCGCTTTATTGGGTTGATGAGAGTAAGCCTCTTTGGGCATTATTCACAGGGTTGCCCGCCCTTGCCTAATAAAAGAATTCTGTTTTATACGGATACCTGATCCGGTAATGCTCCCTGACCTTATCGAGTATAGTGGCCCGGAAAGCCTCGATATTGGTGCGTTCCAGGGCCGAGATAAAGATGGCATTGCCATTGGTCTCGCCCTGCCAGCGCGCGCGCAGGTCGGCCAGTATGCCGGCCTTTGTTTCCTCATCCAGCCATTCGTCAAATGTGTTCTTGATGTACAGATCCATTTTATTGAAGACCGTGATGATGGGTTTGTCGAAAGCGCCCAGCTCCTGAAGCGTCTTGTTGACCACGCCCAGCTGCTCTTCGTAATTGGGATGCGAAATGTCGACCACATGCAGCAGTATATCGGCCTCCCTTACCTCATCGAGCGTGCTTTTAAAGCTTTCCACCAGGTGGTGCGGAAGCTTGCGGATGAATCCTACCGTATCGCTCAGGAGAAAGGGGGTGTTCTCGTACACGATCTTGCGCGTAGTGGTATCGAGGGTGGCAAAGAGCTTGTTCTCGGCGAGCACCTCGCTTTTGCTCAGCAGGTTCATGATCGTGCTCTTGCCCACGTTGGTATAGCCTACCAGGGCCACGCGGATAAATTCGCCGCGGTCCTTTCGCTGGGTAAAGGCCTGCTTGTCTATCTCGGCCAGCCGGCGGCGCAACAGTGTGATCTTGTCGCGCACGATACGGCGGTCGGTCTCGATCTCGGTCTCACCCGGACCCCTTGTACCGATACCGCCACCCAGCCTTTCCAGGTGTTTCCACATGCCGCGCAGGCGGGGCAGGATGTACTGGTACTGGGCCAGCTCAACCTGGGCCTTGGCCTGTGCCGTTTTTGCCCTGCGGGCAAAAATGTCGAGTATGAGGTCGGAGCGGTCGATGGTCTTGATGTTCACCGCTTTTTCAATATTGCCGATCTGCGAGCCGTTGAGCTCATCGTCGAAGATGAGCACATCGATCTCCCGGTCCTTGATATACTGGCTGATCTCTTCCAGCTTGCCCTTTCCGATATAGGTCTTGCTATCGGGATGGGAGAGCTTCTGGATGAATTTCTTTACCGTAACGGCCCCCGCGGTCTCGGCCAGGAAGGCCAGCTCAGTGAGGTATTCCTGCACCTCCTGCTCCGTTTGATCCTTGTGCACCACGCCTACCAGCACGGCCCTTTCTTCCTGGTTGATCCTGTTCTTTTTGTCTAACATGCTTTTTTCTGTTGGGGTAAAATTAAATAGCGGCCCGTAAAAGATACGTGACCGCTACTACAACTATTGTGCAAATCTGCTAAAGACCGCCTACCGTGAGGCCCAGCGTGAGCGGGCGAACCACCGGTCCCTGTCCCTCCCTGAAGAGCGGGGTCACGGAGTAAGCGCCAAAGAAGGTAAAATGTCCAAAGCCTACACGTCCCATTACCGACAGGCGGGTGCGGTTGAAGAACTGCTTGCTTTTTTCCTTTTCTGTATAATCGTTCAGGGTATTCTCATTCTTATCCTGGAAATCCTTTCCCTTGACGCCGGCGCTCAACAGGGTACCTATTTTGGCACCCAGGGCGATCTTTACACTGCGCCTGTCGTTGCCGGGGTTGAAGCGGTAACGAAGCTCCACGGGCAGCTCTGCAAAGGCCGTGGTAAGCTTGTACTTGCGAAAATGGCTGGTATCGCTGAGGTCCTGGAAGCGGATGGAGCTGGTATTGTCCTTTACGCCTACATAGGTCTTGTCGAAGAACATATGATCGGTGGCGATGCCGGGACCGAGAGCCACGCTCCAATGCGGGTTGGTCTTGAAGGGGAAGTCCAGCATCAGGTACATATTAAAGCTGCGGGGCAGCCCGGAAGTATTGATGGAATCGGGTTTGTTCACCCAGCTGAGATAGCCCAGCTGAATAAGAAAATGGTCGTTCGACCGCGCTTCGGTCGGCTTGAGGATACGGCGGGTAAGAGTGGTATCGTTTTGGGCGGAAGCGCTGCCGGCCAGGCTCAGGATCAGGACTGCAAAGAATATTCTTCTCATAAATGTTGTTGAGTGAGGCAAATGTATTTTTGAATCGGTTAATGAAAGGTTAAACAGGCAGGATACCTGCATCCCGCAACCGCAATAGCGGCATGAACCGCGCAAAGATAGGGTTTAATGCCGGCCGGCAGGATCGGTACAAAAGCTTCGGCATAAACGGCCGGGTAACTCCGTTTATTCTACATCTCTCATGGTCTTTATCGGCACGACTTTGGTTTTACCCTCTTAGCCACACCCACCACCGGAGTTAAAACACAGACTATGAGAAGCATGATATTGATGGGGTGTTTATGGATGGCTGCTACAGCCGCTCAAGCCCAGAACAGCGGCGACAGGTTAAGATCGGGCACACCTTTAAGAGGCAGCCAGACAGGCAATACGGAAGTGGTGAATGCCGGGCTTGCCCAGACCTACGGACTTATTGATACCGCCAGGGCTAACAAGCTCAACGGAAAAGTGCAGACGGCCCTTGGTGGCAACCCCAACGCAACGCGGTTCATGAATGTACAGGCGATTTGCAATCTTAACTCCATAAGGTTTACCTGGATAGCTGTGCAGCAGCAAGGCGCTGCCGATCGCTACGAGATCGAGCAAAGCAATGATGATGGGCTGACCTGGACGGTCATTGGCGTAATACCTGCCACGCGTACCGAGCCGGGTGAGGCATCTTACAGCTATGACTATAACAAGAACCTTAGCACCGCGGTATTCCGCATCACCGCGGTGAACCTGGCGGGCGAAAGGGTAAGCAGCGCCCTGATGCAATCGGCCTGCAGCAGTAATTTTTTCCTGGCAGTAACACCCAATCCCGTGATAAGCACAACCACGGTAAGGATAGGCTCACCCACAGCAAGCAGGGTAAAGCTGCTGCTGGTAAACCAGAGTGGCGCCATTGTGCAGAACAGGGAGGCTGCGGTGGTACAGGGTACCAACCAGGTGCCGCTTGATATGAGCAGCCTGCAAAAAGGATTTTACACGCTCTCGATTGTTTGGAAAGAAGGCCAGCAGGAAGTGATGAAGCTCATCAAGCAATAAGGCTTTGATAGAAGGCTGAGAGGATACCGGGAACATGGAAGGCTTGCCTTTGTTTTCATGTCTTTGCAATAAGATATTGACCGGTGGAGTGGCACCATCATTGCGGATTTTTTGGAAATAGCGATCATGAAAGAAAACAATGCCACCTCGCAGGCACAGCACAATGTTTTGGAGAAAAAGAAGAGCCATGGTAATTATGATGTTGCACAGATCATGGGAGGTCTGTATGGCGATGGTTTGATAGGTTTGAAAGCTGCTTTCCCGCGCGAGTGGGTGGAGCAGCTGCATGCGGACATCATGGTTGCTTATAAAGATGCACTTGCCCGTCCGGGTGGTGCCGTAGGCCGCGGGCCCAAAAGACACTATGTCGAGATCCATCCCGAAGACATCACCGGCTTTGTGGAACTGACTACCCATCCCTGGGTGGTGGCTGTTTGCGAGGCTGTGCTGGGACCTCAATACAAGATCGTTGAGATTGGCTTCGACGTACCCAATCCCGGTGCGGTCAACCAGCCCTGGCACCGCGATTTTCCCGCACCGGAAGATACCCTTACCGGCCGGCGCCTCAATTCTTTGGCATTTAATCTTACAACAGTGAATGTAACGGAAGACATGGGTCCTTTCGAGATCGCGCCGGGCACGCAATGGGATGAACCGGTCAATTTCCAGCATGGCATGTTCCCGCCCAGGGAAAACTATGGGCGTTATGAACAAAGGGCGCAACGAAAGCTGCCGCAGATGGGCGATATCTCGGCCCGTTCGGCCCTGACCATTCACCGGGGAACAGCCAATCAATCGCAGAAAGCAAGACCGGCACTGGTGCTTGGTGTGGACGCACCCGGAGCCATCAATGCGGAGCGGCACGACCTGCAGCTTACGCGGCGTTATTTTGAAACCCTGCCGCAACAGCTCAGAGAGCATATCACCTACAGGCTGGTCGACGAGCTGGAGCCCATTGTGCAGGGACATACCATCGAGGGGCTGATGATGGGAGAGGCTTGAGGGATAAGGATGTGACGGGCAGGCGTTCTACTGATATCCATGCAATTTTTAACCGTTGGACTTGGATAAGTCTGTGCGGATAAAACAACAGGCATACAGAGCGATTAAGCTTAGCCAACCAACCATCACCCTTAAGGTCATGGCAGGAGACAGGATCGACATCTTTGGCAAATCCTATACCGGGGGCTCCTCCTCGGTTAAGCACGACGTGCCGGTCCTGGAGATCCTAAGCGGCCTGTTGGGTACACCTGCCGGGGTGGGGACGGAAAAAGGCGTAACGGCAGGGGAGCTAAGCGCTATACCCTCCATCAGCTCAGCCATTGGAAGCTTTCTTTCCAATCGGTCGGATCCGGGCAGCACACCGAGGGCCTATATCAACTATATCTTCTTTGACGAGCGGTTTCAGTATGCAGGTGGTGGTTTTAGCATTGTGGGCAGCAACCATGCCGATGAGCTGGGCAACCTGGAGGTTTCCAAAAATGGGTATTTTTATGTCTACGCCAGCAATGAAAGTCCGGTTGAGGTGTTCTTTGATAATCTGCAAGTGATCCATACCAGGGGAGCTATCCTGGAGGAGACGCACTACTATCCCTTTGGACTGACCATGGCAGGGATAAGCTCAAAGGCTGGTAAGTTTGGAGAACCGGAAAATAAACTCAAGTACAATGGCAAGGAAGAACAAAGAGGAGAGTTTTGGGATGGTAGTGGCCTGGAGTGGCGGACTACAGTGCAAGGATGTATGATGCTCAAATAGGTAGATTCTTTACACAAGACAGATTTAATGAGAAATACTATGTCTTAAGTCCTTACCAATATGCAGCGAATGACCCAATAAGAAATATTGATGTTAATGGCGACAGTATATGGATTTATGAAGGTAACCGCAGATTTTTATATAACGATGGTAAACTATATAGAGAAAATGGAAAAGAGTTTAAGGCTTTTAAAAAGTTTGATTTTCTTAACAAAACAGTTGATGCATTAAATAAGATTGCTTCAGGAGACTTTGGCAGTGGTTGGATAGCAGAGATGTCTGGCATGAAAGATAACTTCAATATTAAGCAGGGAGAGGAAAATGTATATATAAACGGAACTGTATATGTAAACTATGATGTGTCAGTTCCTCTTCCCACAACTTCAGAAGATGGAACTGAGGAGGCAACTAATTATCAAAGGTTAGGTCATGAGTTAGCTCACCGATATAGCGACGTAAAAGGATTTAGAGATGAGTCTGTTTGGAATGCGAATCCTTTTTCCGAATGGGAGAGAAACTCATTAAAGATGAGTGGTATGCTTCATTAGTTGAAAATATGATAAGATCAGATCACCAGGATAATTTGAGAACACACTACATCACAGGTGATGAAAACTATAGAGTAATATCAACATCACCGATACCTCAATTGATTTTTAATCCTTCAACAGGCAAAAGTGAAACAGTATTACAATACA
>DASTPZ010000006.1:0-8406 GCA_035761965.1 Flavisolibacter sp.
TCCTTTACGACAAAAATGACAGCAACAGGCAGATCCAGGATAAGACGCTGGCGGTAAACTCAGCCCTGAGCGCCCGGGATTCTATCCAGGTTATGTATGATATGACGCTTGTAAGGCTCGACTCGATCACCGGCGACAATAACAATAAGGCCAATGTGATCAGCGAACGCGAGTCGGAGATCACGAAGCTTAAAAGAGAGATCAGCGGCATCCTGAGCAAAAGGAATGCTACACAGGCTGAATTGAACAGGGCTAAAGGCCTGATCGCCCAGCTGAACGACCAGATCGCCACTCTCGAGGCAGAGAATGCCCGCCTGAATGGTGAGAACCAGCAGCTGGCTGCCAACAATACCCAGCTGACAGCTGAAAAAACGGTACTTGAGTCCAACCTGCAAACAACAACAGCGGAAAAAGAAGAGCTGGCTCAAACAGTTGACGTGGCTTCAACCTTTACCGCCTCTAACATCCAGATCACCCCTGTTGACGAAAGACGCGGCGGAAAGCAGAAAACAACTACCACTGCTAAAAAAGTAGATAAGCTTGTTGTTTCCTTCGATGTTGAGAACCGCGTAGCAAGGTCCGGTCCTGCCGATCTTTATGTGATCGTTACCGGTCCTGATGGAAAAGTAATCACTGATCCTGCTGGTGCCAGCACGCTTACTACCCGCTCCGACGGCGACAGGCAGTTTACGCATAGAACAACTGTAGAATACGAGCAAGGTACCCGCAAAACGATCCAGGTGCCCCTTCGCCAGGAGTCTTTCCAGACCGGCGACTACAAGATTGAAGTATACCAGAATGGTTTCAAAATAGCTGAGAGAACCAGGTCTCTTAAAAAAGGTGGTTTATTCGGTTAATTCTCATTTCACAATTCCTACAAGATGAAAACCAGTCCGTTTGGACTGGTTTTCTTTTTATCATCAAGCCTCGCTGTTTAATTTGGCTTTTATACAGGTAAATCGATTTGCGTACCCTTCATCTAATCATCTACCTGCAACAAAGCGCCTGATCAACCCTTTGCCTCATGTTGGCCGGCTAAAAAGGTCCTTCTTTATTACAGAATGTTATACCCGTAGCTAACGTAATAAAGTCCGCCGACATAAGGGTTGCCAAAACCTGTACGGTAATAGCTGTTCAGGATATTCGTTCCGCCGATCCTCACGCTGCTCTTGCTTTCAGGGAATTTATAAGATACCTGCCCGTCGAGCCAGCCGAAATAAGGAAGTGTTCCTGTAGCAAATGTTCCTTCGTAATAGACCCGGTCCTGCCACTTGAACACAAAATTAAAGCCCACGTTCTTCCAGATATTTTCGTTGCGCAGTCCGAGATTGAAGCGGTACAGCGGCGCATTGAACTGGGTTACAATGCCCGCAGGCACATCCCTCAGGTCATCGGAATAAACGTTGCCGTAAACATTATAGCCGCGGGGAAGCTGGTACTCCAGCGACAGGCCCCAGCCAATGGCTTTTACAGTTTGGTCTATATTCTGGATATACGACAGGTTCCTGGTGGTCAGCGGGTTGAAAAGAGCCGTTTGTGCACCGGTAACCGACTGGCCCACTGCTACCCTTCCAAGGAAGTTCTTGTACTCGCTATAGTAGGCATAGGCATCGACAAAGAGCTTCCTGTTCACAATACCCTTATAGCCTACTTCATAAGAAGACACGCTTTCAGGCTTTACCTCATTGTATGGCCCTCTTACCAGCAGGCTGGTATTGGCAGGGTTGCCACCGGCCCTGTAGGCATTGATGCTCTCGGCTGTGTAGCCGAAATTGGTGTTCAGTCCCCAATAGGTCTGGAATTCAGGCAACGCGCCGGTTAAAATGGCCGAACCCGTGTTCAGGTTGATATACTGGTCCTGGTTGGTGGGGAAGCGATAAGCTGTCTGAAAGGAAAGTCTTATGTTGTTGTTCTGGGCTACCCTGATCACTGCCGCGATGCGGGGTGTAAAGCGGCCTTTGAAATTGGTATGGTCGTCGTAGCGGCCGGCTGCGGTAAGGGTAAGCACCTCGTTAAACAATTTCTTTCTCAGCTGAACATAAGCACCGTACTCAGAAGGCTTAAGCTTTCCTGCGGTATCGGCAAAAATGGTACCCTGCGAATTCAGCACATATTGTTTCCATTGGGCGCCCGCAACCACCTCGATCATGTCGCTGAAGCCAAACTGGTCTGAGACATTAAGCTGTCCTTCGGCAGACCAAAGGTCAGAGCGGTCGAGGAATTTGGCGCCGCTGGGTATGGCCCTGCCTTTGATATTCTGTGCTGTGGTATTAAACGCATCTGTTCCGGGCAGCAGTCTTCCCTGGTCGGCAAAATTGCGTGCAAACTGGTGGGCTCCATATTCACCGGCCGGCAAACCGGTGCCCGACTGGGCGGCTGCCTTATAGCCAAGGTAAGCAAAGATATACTGGGGATACCAGGAGCCTGCTACGTTGGACTGGTTAAAGCTGGGCTTCCAGGCCTCGTTGATCAGGCGGCCGAGCGCCGTTGCCTGGTAAGCCTCACCGGCATTCTCCTGCGTGGTATAGCCTCTAACGAACCAGTTGCCGGCTCTCACTTCGAGCTTGTGCTGCGACATCTTGAGGTTGCGCAGCGAATAGCGGTCCGCACCGGTATAAACAGTGGTGCCGGTACCGAAATAAGAGTTGAAAGAAGCTTCGATACCCGGGGTGATCTTATAGAAGATACCACCAGTGGCCTTGAAGTTCTGCGTATTGTAGTCTACCAGGTCGCGCTCGCGATAACCAGTCCGCGATACGTTCTGGTTAGCGGTGTTTTGCAGGGCATATCCCCATGTATAGGGCTGTCCGGGCACATTTGTATTGAGCGCAGGACTGCCGGCGCCAAGGTACATCAGCCTGATAAGATCACTGATGTTGGCAGAGGTCTCGTCGCCATACATATTTATGCCATCGTAGTTAGGATCGCTGAAACGGTCCCCGCTTTTTACCTCGCTCAGCACATTCGTGCGCGATACATTGCGATAGTCATTGGCTTCCCAATCCCTGGCCTTGATGAACTGCGATGATATCTTAAAGGCAAATTTATCGTTGAATGATTTTGCCCATCTTAGGCTCCAGTCGTAGTATGGGGAAGGGCCCTGGTCCTGGTCGTCGAGGTGCATGATTCCCTGTTTTACCTGGAAGCTGAGACCCTGGTATTTGAATGGATTTTTGCTGTTGATCAGCAAGGTGCCGTTCATGCCGCCCGAGCCATAGAGCGCGGATGAAGCACCAGAGAGCAGTTCGATATTGTCGACATCGAGCTCGGTCAGACCGATCACGCTGCCAACAGAAAAGTTAAGACCCGGCGCCTGGTTATCCATGCCGTCGATCAGCTGGTTAAGACGGAAATTACCGCTTCCAAGAAAACCCCTGGTGGTAACGGTGCGGAAGGTAAGGCTCGCCGTGTGCATATCCACGCCTTTGAGATTGGCAATGGCCTCGTAATAGCTTGGAGCCGGCACACTTCTAAGGGCCACATTGTTCAGCCTTTCAACCGTTACCGGCGCATCGAGTATGCGAACAGCCGTTCGGGTAGTAGAAACAACTACTTCCTGGCCCAATGTGGAGGAAGGGTTGAGGCTGATGGAGAGCGCCGCCGCGTCTGAAACCGTAGTGGCAACAGAATCAAAGCCCACGGAGCTGAACACCAGTACCACTGGCAGACTTTTCACGGAAAGCCTGAAATTACCATTGGCATCGGTGAAGGTGCCTTCGGGACCATCTTTGACCTTGACGGTAACGGCCGGCAACAGGGCCTGCGTGGTGGCATTCCTTACGGTACCAGTTACGGTAACGGATTGGGCAAAAATGTTGGTAGTAAAAAAAATGATAGCTGCAAGCAGCGCAGCTGAGAGGCGCAAGCTATTTCTCATAGATCGATTTTGGGTTTTGGAATCTGAATTATCTATTCATACAGAAACAAGGCAAAGCTCAAGTTTCATACGGAAAAATAAGCAATCCCCTTTTTCCACTAAAATTTAATTTGACTGATTTTTAATAAGTTGTTGAAATTTCTTCTTCGAAGCAGCCGGGCAAATGAAGCTTAGGTTTTACTTTCGGGCATGGCTCCATTTCAATTCCCCCGGCAAACGAATTTTTACAGAGGAAAAGTCAGGGATGTATACACCATTGGCGAGGATATGTTGGTCATGATCGCTTCCGACCGCATTTCGGCCTTCGACGTGATTCTTCCGCGCCCTATACCTTTCAAAGGCCAGGTGCTCAACCAGCTCGCGGCATATATGCTCAACGCAACCAAGGATGTTTGCCCCAACTGGCTCCGGTCCACTCCTGCCCCCAATGCCTCGATCGGCGACAGGTGCGAGCCCTTCAAGATCGAAGTGGTGGTAAGGGGAAATTTATGCGGGCACGCATGGAGAACCTATAACAGCGGACAGCGCATGCTTTGCGGTGTGCTGATGCCCGATGGACTAAAGGAAAATGATTTCTTTCCCGGACCGCTCATCACGCCTTCCACCAAGGCGAGCGAGGGTCATGACGAAGACATAGCGGAAAAGGACATCCTGGAACAAGGCCTGGCCACACCAGGAGAATGGGAAGCCATCAAGGCTTATGCCCTCGGTCTTTTTGCCCGTGGAAAAGAGCTGGCGGTAAAACAGGGGCTGATCCTGGCCGATACCAAGTACGAATTTGGCAAACGTAATGGCAGCATCGTGCTGATGGACGAGATCCATACACCCGATTCATCACGTTATTTTTATGCCGATGGCTTTGAAGACCGCCAGCAGACCGGCGAAAAGCAAAAGCAGCTGAGCAAGGAATTTGTGCGCGAGTGGCTGATCCAAAATGAGTTCATGGGCAAGGAAGGACAAACCGTTCCCGAAATGACCGACCAGTGGGTGGAGACCATCTCAAACAGGTATATAGAGCTGTATGAAAAGCTCACGGGCGGCAGCTTTGAAAGAGAGCGCCTGACTGACGAGGATATCTATAAGCGTATTTCGGCGCAGCTCGACAAATTATCTTAAAGCGAAATGCAGTAAGAAAAAATTTGCACAGTGTTTAAGACCTTTCCCCGGAAGCCACTATCGTTATTGGTATACGGCGGGAGCTTCATAATACGAAGTATCCGCTGAGTAACCACATTGGCAATCACAATTCTTTGGCCTGTATGTTTCCATTTTGGCTTCCTTTTCAGCGATCTTATTGGCTGTTTCCCTTATCGCCGCCGCATTTTTGGAGTCTTTGGCCTCGATCGAAATAGCGTCAAGCGAAAAGCTCGACACGATATCGTTGAATTCGTTTTTTGTCACGAGGGAGGGCCTGAGGGTTATCGTTTGCTCCTTTCCTGCAATGAACTCCTGGTAACCCAGCACCAGCTTATCCTGCGCTTCGGACAGGGCAAACACAAATACTTTTGTTCCAACAGGCAGAGGTAAGGTTCCGTCTTCATTAAAAAATCCATATGATTTTCCGTCATTCAGCCTGCTACCCTGGTCGAATACCCGGTACTGAGGCACCGCAATAAACACGTTGAAGTCAGTTGCCAGGCTTTCATCTATAGTTACTGAAAGCCGGACAGATCCACCGGCTCCTTCCACGATCAGCCTGTCGATATTGGCCCAGCCAAAACTCTTGATATCGATCTCATAATAAATGCCCCTCTGTCCTTCAACTACCGGTCCTGCATTGTTTCCTGCTACAGGGGCAGTTGCTGAACCGGCAGCGCCTCCCGTGGCCTGTGAATTAGCCAGGCGCTGGTAGTCGACCCTGGCCCTGTTGCCTTCTATCAACCCGTTCCTTTCATCAGCAAGGCGGCTGACTTCATTGCGGATGGAATCGAAAATGGCGCAGCTATCGAGGCAGGCGTCTAATTCTCCCTGCGATCCCTCCGGCAGAATTCCTCTTTTCCCGTCTTCGTTCCTGATATAATCGTAAATAGAAAATATCTCTTCGTCGCTAAGCAGAGAACCTGGCATGATTGAGCCATATTGCTTTTGAAGCTGGCAGGCGTAGGTCGATCGCTTGATATAGCCAGCCGGATCACGGGTGAAGGCAAGCAGCTCTTTCCGATCCCTCCATGGCCCGCGTTGCTCCACACCAAGCAGTGCTGGTCCTGTCAATACCTTGTCAAGCGCATGGCAGCTGGCGCAATTGCTGAGGAACGAGAGCTTTCCCCTGTCAAGATAAGAAGGCTGCGAGTCGGGCGAGAGTGGCTCGGGTGCTGTCCAGTTTATACCATCTGCCTTTTCCTCACCCTTGTAAAGCTGCATGCCTTCATCCACAAAGGGTGTGGGTATGGAAATGCGAATGGTCTTATTTAGCCTAACCTTCTCATCTTCGGGAGCCAGGTAAAACATTCCGCCGCTGCTGAGGGTCTTGCCATCCGATTCGGTGGTGAGACCGGCGAGTATCATCTGCTCCATGGTAAAGGCCTCCCTGATATTCAGCCTCACTTCTTTGGCAGAAAAGCTTTCTTTTTCAATGCGAATGATGGCGCCATTGGCGGTGGTCCAGCTGGTATCGCGGTCGTTCCTGACGAGGACTGTTTGCAGGGGAAGTGAATCTGTTGACAGGAATGCAAGAGAAGCTTTGTTGCCCTGGCAGGCCGCCAGGATGAGGCAGGCAAGTACCGGAAAGCAGGTTCGCAGCATAATGGTGGTTGTGATGCAAAGTTACACCAGGTTCACGGCCTCCACAACCCCTGTTGCTTTATTTAACCGGGATAGCCCGTCAAGACCTATCGCAGCTATTGCATGTTCTAGGTATCAGGCCCTTCAGACCGGTTCTCTCCCAGCCTGGGTCTTAGCCGCTGCCTGGATTTATTGAAGATATTCCTTCCCTTGTCGATGCCCTTCCTGATCTCTTTCTGCGCTTCGGCCGGAAGATGGATCACTTCCTGGCATTCCTTGCTGCAGCAGGCATCGTATTTTATCCTGCACGATTCGCATTGAATAAAGAGCAGGTGACAGGCTTCGTTGGCGCAATTGATATGATCGTCGGCAGGCTGCCCGCACTGGTGGCATTTGGCAATGATCTCGTCGGTAATGCGTTCGCCCAGGCGGTTGTCAAAGACAAAATTCTTACCATGAAATTTATTGGCCAGCCCTTTTTCCTTAACCTGGTTGGCATAGTTGATGATACCGCCCTCGAGGTGAAAAACATTGGAAAAGCCCTGGTGAAGCATATAGGCGCTCGCCTTTTCGCACCTGATGCCGCCGGTGCAGTACATGATGATATTTTTATCCCTGGCATCTTTCAGCATATCAACCGCCATGGGCAACTGCTCGCGGAAAGTATCGGAAGGCACTTCGAGGGCCCTTTCGAAATGCCCCACTTCGTATTCGTAGTGGTTGCGCATATCGATAACGATCGTATCCGGGTCATCGGTAAGCCGGTTGAAGTCTTCGGCATTCACATACCTGCCACGGTTGCTCATACTGAATTCGGGGTCGCTAATGCCATCCGCGACGATCTTATCGCGAACCTTTATTTTAAGCACCCAAAAGGACTTCCCATCATCGTCGACAGCAATGTTCAGGCGCAGGCCGTTGAGCGGCTCGATGGAATAGAGATAAGCCCGGAATGCCTCGAAACGGGATGCGGGAATGCTAACCTGGGCATTGATGCCTTCATGGGCCACATAAATGCGGCCAAAGACCTTAAGGGCATCCAATTGCTTATACAGCTCATCCCTGAAAAGCTGAGGATCAGGTACCGGGAAGTACTGGTAAAATGAAACGGTGGTGCGGGGCTCTGTTTCTTCGAGCAGCCGCTGCTTCAGCTCCTTTTGGGAGACGCGGTTGTGCAATACGGGCATAAGGGAAATTTTAAGGACACTCGCCGGGTGAACAAAATTTCAGAACAGGCCGCAAAAATAAACAATAGCGGCCTTACGACCGCTATTGCATTGTTAGTTTATTGATAAGATGGGGCGTTATCAGATCACGCCGGCCAGCAGGAGGATCAGGGCTATAAGTGCCACCAGCAATGCTGCCAATGGATAATAGAATACCAGTACCAGCGCAATCACACCCAGCAGGATGTAAATAAGTACCCTGTCGGTAACACGCTTTTTGGAGAACATGGATTTAAGCCTCAGCTTCAAGGCAGTCCACATAAAACGGCGCTTCATTTTATTGAAGCTTTTTTTGCTTTTTTGGGCTGCATAGAACGATAGGGCCAGCACACCGAGAACGGAGGCCGCAGCAGCATTGTCGATCGGTTTTTCAGCTACCGGTTGAGGAGCTGGCTGAACAGTTGTAGAAACAAAAGCCATAGTTTAATTTTTCATTGGTTAATAAGGTGAGGCGAAGGTAGCAATTCTGCCCATTCAACCCTCATGTTCACACGAAGAGTTTTACTTTCCAAACTGTATCGATCCGCCCAGGATGCCGCCAAGCCCCACCCTTACGCCAAAGCTGCGCCCTGGTTGGGCCTG
>DASTPZ010000007.1:0-4801 GCA_035761965.1 Flavisolibacter sp.
CCGTACCAAATCCACGGCCGCGCCGCTGGCTTCGGCCCTGGGCCTTGCTGTGCAACCTTACGAGCCTGCTGACAGTGGTTTTGTTGAACGGGTCAAAAAGCTGGGCAAGGGCGATGTGGTCATTGTGGGACATTCGAATACAGTAGACGACCTGGTAAATACAATGATGGGAGAGAGGATCATTGAATCAGACCTTCCCGACAGCCAGTATGGCGATCTTTTTGTGATCATCCGCAGGGGAAGCAAGTACAAATTGGAAAAAAGACATTTCGGTAAGTAAAAGCTCGATCCAATAAAAAAGGACGGCAAAGCCATTTTGGCCTGCCGTCCTTTTTTTATGAAGCTGCCGCCGGATCGTACACGGCGATACCATTTAGTACTGTCTGTCTGCGTTGAAATTTTCCAGCTCATTGGCTACCGCGGTCAGGAAGGTAGCACCAAGGCTTCCGTCCACGATCCGGTGATCGTAGCTCATGGAAAGGTACATCATGTGCCTGATGGCAATACTGTCGCCATGGGGCGTTTCTACCACAACAGGACGTTTTTTGATGGCTCCTACCGCCAGTATGGCCACCTGCGGCTGGTTGATGATGGGCGTTCCCATCAGGCTGCCGAAAGTGCCTACATTCGTGAGGGTAAACGTACCATCGGCGATATCTTCGGGCTTGAGCTTGTTGTTGCGCGCGTTGTCGGCAAGGTTGTTCACCTGCTTTGCAAGGCCCACTAGGTTGAGCTGGTCTGCATTCCTGATCACCGGAACGATCAGGTTGCCGCTGGGAAGAGCAGTGGCCATGCCGATGTTGATGTCTTTTTTAACGATGATGCGGTTGCCATCCACAGAGCTGTTGATCAGCGGGAATTTTTTGATGCAGCGAACGATGGCTTCTACAAAAAGCGGGGTGAAGGTGATCTTGGTTCCTTCGCGTTTTTCAAATTCCTTTTTCACCCGGTCGCGCCACATGACAAGATTGGTGACATCCGCTTCGGTAAAGGAGGTAACATGCGGGCTCGTATGCTTGCTCTTTACCATGTGGTCGGCAATAAGCTTGCGCATCCTGTCCATTTCGATGATCTCCACATTACCCGGATAAGAGGGCGCGGCCGGCGCCTGCGTTTCCACCTTGTTCATGGGTATCACCATCTGGTTGGCCGTTTCGGGGCGGGCTGCAGGCTGGCTTGCCTGCACCTTACCGGATCGCTTTTCCTGTACGTATTGGAGAATATCTTTTTTAGTCACGCGGCCTTCGTTGCCTGTACCTGAGATATGCTCCAGCTCTGTCATGGCAACCCCCTCCTGTGCTGCAATATTGAGCACCAGGGGAGAATAGAACCGTCCATTTCCCGAAGGGGCGGCAACTGGATTGGCTGCCTGCACAGCGGGGGCAGGCGTAGGCTTGTCGTTGATCGTTGTTGCTGCCTGCTCCTGGTTTGGTTTGGATACCGGTGTGCCGTTCTGGGGAACGGGGCTGCCGGCCTCTGCACCGGTTTTTATTCTTGCGATCACGGTGCCGATGGGAACAACATCGTTTACATTAAAAAGCACTTCTGCAATTACGCCTTCGGCGGTAGAAGGAACTTCGCTATCTACCTTATCCGTAGCGATCTCAAGCACGGTTTCGTCCATTCTTACAGCATCGCCGGGGTTTTTGTGCCATTTTAAAATGGTCGCTTCCATGATGCTTTCGCCCATCTTAGGCATTACCAGGTCAACAGTAGCCATATTCAGTTTATGATTTGTAGTTTGAATTTAAACCCCCGGGAACTTTTGCCCCGGAAGGTTTTGCTCAAAGGCGACGGTCCTTTACGGCGAAAGGTGTAGCGGGACGGTAAGGCCCGGCTGCAATCGTAGCTTTTGAATTTGTGCCAAAAATAAGCAAAGCGGAATTAATTGACCCATTCGCCTTCTTCTTCCACGACAAAGCGGTATAGCATGGTAAGCGCGGCATGCGCTGTTAGCTCGATGTTACGCTCTCTTCCGAAACGGAAGAAAAGCTTCCGGGCCACGATCCTTTTTTGATTGCCCACTGCCACCCAAACGGTTCCAACAGGCTTTTCTGGACTTCCGCCGCCTGGTCCCATAATGCCCGATGTGGCGATAGCGTAACCGGCGCCGAGTTTCTCGATGATGCCACTTGCCATGGCTGTAACGGTCGCCTCGCTTACGGCTCCATGCGCTTGCAGTATTTGGGAAGGCACGCCCAGCATATCTTCCTTTACTTCATTTGCATAGGAGACCACTCCGCCTTTGAAGATGGCCGAGGAGCCCGGCACCGAAGTGATAAGATGCGCGATATAGCCGCCGGTACAGCTTTCCGCTGTGGCCAGCGTTTTCCCTTTTGCCGCCAGCAACCGGTTCACCGCTTCCTCCAGTCCTATATCCTCGCTTGCCACCATCCATTCTTTCACCTGCTGTTTAAGCTGAAGGAAAAGCGAATCCAGCTCCTTATCGAGCGCGGCCGCGTCATTAAGGCGCCCTGTAAGCCTCAGCCTCACCAGTCCGTAGGCCGGCAGGTAAGCAAGCTTGATATGCGCGGGCAGGCCAGCTTCGAAATCGCGGATGGCGTCAGCCAGCATCGATTCTCCTATACCAGCGGTGAGCAGGGTTCTATGGCTTACTGCCGGAAGCTGCAGGCCCGCCTTTAAAGCCGGTATCACGCTGTCAAGCATAAGTCCCTTCATTTCGTTGGGAACACCAGGCAGTGAAACATAGATCACGCCTTCTTTTTCAAACCACATGCCGGGGGCCGTGCCGCGCCTGTTGGGCAGTACGGTGCAAACATCCGGCACTTCGGCCTGCTTGAGGTTGCGCTCCGTAAGAGGGCGGCCCAGCCGGTTGAAAATGTCTTTCACGTTCTGGAGTGCTTCGTCGTTTATGACCAGCTTTCCGCCAAAATATTCGCTAAGCGTTGGCTTTGTTATATCATCGGCCGTTGGGCCCAGGCCGCCGGTAATAATGATGATGCGGCTGTCACGGCTTTGTCCCGATAGTGCGGCCTCGATCTCCCCGCGCACATCGCCGATGGCCAGTCTTCTTTTTACCCAGATGCCGATCTTATTCAATTCCTGTGCAATAAAAGCGCTATTGGTATCGATGGTCTGTCCTATGAGCAGCTCATCACCTATCGTAATTATGGATGCGTTAACCTCGTTCATTGCCATTAAGCCCTAATTTTAGTGCAATGTACGATGCAATGAAAAATCTGTTCATCACTGCCTGTTTTCTCGCGCTGCAACCGTTGGCAACTTGGGGACAAACCGCGACTGCCAGGCTGCAGGCTGCCTACCAGGCCTTTGAAAAAGACCCGCAGCTCGATCATGCGCTTTCATCGCTTTACGTGATCGATGCAAAAACCGGCAAGGTGGTTTTTGACCGGAACAGCAGCGTTGGACTGGCGCCGGCATCCACTCAAAAGATCATTACGGCTGCTACAGCGTATGAATTGCTGGGGCGCCAGTACCGATATGGAACAAGCTTTATTCATGCGCGAAATAATGGGGAAGACGTGCTGTTCATCAAAGGCTCCGGTGATCCCACACTCGGAAGCCAGCGCTATGCTTCAACCCAGCCCTCGATGGTGCTTGAAAAGCTGCGTGCTTCACTCGTGAAGAAAGGTCTTTCTCTTCAAAAGCTGCGGCTCGCATTGGCAGCCGGCGGAACTTCGGATGCCTACACCATTCCCTCCGGCTATATCTGGGAGGATATTGGTAATTATTATGGCTCAGGACATGGCCTTCTTAACTGGAGAGAAAACCAGTACGATATCGTTTTTTCTTCAGGTGCACCCGGCAGTGCCGCAAAGATCTTATCCACCAAGCCCGGTCTTCCGGGTGTGAGGGTCCGGTCGATGGTAACCGCGGGCAGGGAGGGAAGCGGTGACAACGCCTACATCTACTTCGTTCCGGGCAGCACCGATATTGTTGTGAGGGGTACGATACCACCAAACAGCGCTGCGTTCAGCATATCCGGTGCCTTGCCCGACCCAGGCTTGCTGCTGTCGACAGAATTAGGAACAGCGCTCAGTGGCCAGGCAACCATTATGAGCAATGCAATGGACCTGCCGATGAATACGACTGCGGGAACAGGCACTGTGCCGCCAAACGGCGATACGGTTCACACCCATTACTCGCCCCAGCTCGACAGCATTGTTTACTGGTTTCTTCGCAAGAGCATCAATCTTTACGGCGAAGCACTCATTAAGACATTGCCTCAAAAAAATGGGATGGGTGATATGCAAACAGGACTTGCTGCCCTGAAGGCCTTCTGGAAAGAGCGGTCCGTTGAACCAACTGAGCTTAACATGGCCGACGGCTCGGGTTTGTCGCCCCTTAACAGGGTTACCACGCATGCCCAGGTTGCCATACTGCGTTACGCAAGGCAGCAGTCATGGTTTCCCGGTTATTACAGTGCTTTTCCCGAATACAATGGCATGAAGATGAAGAGCGGTACCATCAGCGGTGCCAAGGGCTTTTGCGGTTATCACAAGGCGGGGGACGGCAGTGAGTACGTTTTCTCCTTCATCGTCAACAACTATAACGGCAGCGCATCAGCGCTGGTGCAAAAAATGTACGCGGTGCTGAATGAGCTGAAATAGCGCATAGCCGGCCTCACAAGCCCTTGAAACAGCTGCAATATTCCGCTGTCGGCCGCCCCTGGCTTCCCGGCTGGTAAAGGCCTGGAAATTATTTCCCGATCAGGTTATCGATGCTGGCTTTTCCGGGGCCGGTGAAAAGAAGGGCTACAAACACGCACAGGTAGAGTCCTGCCATTTCGCCCCGCCCAAAAAAATCGCCTTTGTGCGCG
>DASTPZ010000008.1:0-6109 GCA_035761965.1 Flavisolibacter sp.
CAAGACACCAATGATAATATTCTTCGTGGTGTTGCTGTTCCTTACCGGGCGTTGGTTCTGCGAATCGGCAGAAGGATAATTAGTGTTTGCCATCATTGAAGGTTTTTAGTTAAACGATATTTGAATTGGGTGAGTTGGGTCGAAAACTTATTTTTGAATTTTCGGCACCTGTTTCGAAAACCGTGCCAGAAAAGTAATAGATTGATTCTGAATTCCAAACGAAAATGACCTTAGAAAAACTCCTTTCCGATCTTAAAAAGGCTGCGTATAAACCTGTTTACTGGCTGGAAGGTGATGAGGAATTCTTCATTGACCAGGTCATCGAATATGCTGAACAGCAGATCTTGCCGGCCGCAGAAAAAGAGTTCAACCTGACCATTTGCTATGGCAGAGATACCGCCTGGACCGACCTGCTGAATACCTGCAGAAAATATCCCATGTTCGCTGAGCGGCAGGTCGTTATTCTCAAGGAAGCCCAGTCCATGAAGGATATAGAGAAGATGGAAGCCTATATCGACCGCCCGCTTAGCTCGACCCTTTTATTCGTTGCCTACAAAAACAAAAAGGTCGATGGACGTACAAAGCTTGCCAAGCTGCTGAAGGAAAAAGCGGTAATGCTTACTACGAAGAAACTTTACGATAGCGATCTGCCGGATTGGGTAAGCGGATTGGTTAAGTCTAAGGGTTATTCTATTGGCAATAAGGCTTTATACCTGCTTATTGATCACATCGGCAATGACCTGAGCCGCCTTAACAACGAGGTCGACAAGCTTGTGCTGAACCTTTCAGGAAGAAAAAGCATCACCGAGGATGACATCGAACAGTTTGTAGGGGTGAGCAAAGAGTTTAATGTTTTCGAGCTCCAGCAGGCCATTGCGCACAGGGACCTTTACAAGGCCGTTCGCATCATACAGTATTTTGAGGCCAACCCAAAGGCAGGGCCGCTTCCCCTCATCTTTCCATCGCTTTATAATTTCTTCAGCAAAGTGCAGATGATCTATGGTGTTCCTGCCCGCGATGAAAGGTCGGTAGCCACTGCTATCGGTGTAAATGCATTTTTTGTAAAGGACTATCTCCAAACAGCCTCCAAGTTCAGCAGCCAGGAGGTTGAAAGGCTGCTGCTGCTGCTGCATCATTATAACCTGAAAGGCATAGGTGTTAACAATGCGGGCAGCTCTGATGCCATGCTCTTAAAGGAGATGGTGGTAAAAATGATCGCCGCCTGACGCGGAATGCAGGTTTGGGAGACGCCGCAGCCATCGAAGATCAGCTTAGCGCATCGAGACTGTTCTTCTTATCGAGCGCCAGTTGTTCCTTCAAAGCATCGAGCGTTGCATACTTCTCCTGCGGGCGCAAAAATTTTTTAACAAAGACCCGCAGCTTTTGGTCATAGATATCCTGCGACCAGTCAAAAATATTGACCTCGATCCTTTCATCCGACCCCGTAAGGGTAGGCCTGTCGCCAATGCTCAACATGCCTTTTCTTCTTTCACCTTCGATGTCGACATATACGGCATAAACGCCATGGCCAAGCCTGATCTTGTCTTCGTCGGTGTACCGGAGGTTGGCGGTGGGGTACCCCAGTTGTCTGCCAAGCTTGTCGCCATGAACCACAATCCCTTCGAAAAAGAAATCGTAGCCCAGCAGCCTGCCCGCCGTTTCGACCCTGCTTTCGAGCAGTGCCTTGCGGATCTTTGTTGAGCTCACGCCGATTTCATCCAGTATGTATTTGGGTATTTCGAGAAGCCTGTAGCCAAAGCGGGAAGACTGTTGCTCCAGCAGGCTGAAATTGCCCTGTCTTCCTTTTCCGAAATGATGGTCATATCCAATGATGATGGTATGCGGTTTAAAACGGCCCACCAGGAAGGAAGCTATGTATTCATCCGCGGTCAATGCGGCAAATTCCTGCGTGAAAGGCACGATCACCAGGTGATCGATACCGGCTAGGTCCAGCAATCTTGTTTTTTCTTCAAGCGTATTGATAAGTTGCAGGTGACCCGAAGGATTGACGATTTTACGTGGATGGGGATCAAATGAAACGATGATGGATTCGCCTTTCACTGCGGCCGCTTCCCGCTTGAGCGCTTCAATGATCTTTTTATGCCCTTCGTGCACACCATCGAAAGTGCCGATAGTAATGACCGCATGGCGGAAGGGGGGAAGGCTGTCGATGGAACGATGAACCTGCATAATTGGGCGCAAAGATACTCCGATTGAAGATTTAGACCGGCAGATTTAGGGCCTGAGGCGGGTTCGCCTCCAAAGCCTGCCAGCATCGGGGCGCCCGGCGCCTACAGCCCAAATATTGGATATGGAATCATAATTCCCCTAGTTTTGCGCCATGTCTTTATATTCCCGCCGTGGTGTTTCTGCACAAAAAGAAGAGGTACATGCCGCTACTAAAAACATCGACAAGGGCCTTTACCCAAGGGCTTTCTGCAAAGTGTATAAAGATGTGCTGGGAAAGGATGAGGCCTGGGTGAATGTTATGCACGCCGATGGCGCCGGCACCAAGAGCATACTCGCTTATCTTTATTGGAAAGAAACCGGAGATCTCTCGGTTTGGAAAGGCATTGCGCAGGATGCCATCGTAATGAACCTCGATGACCTGCTCTGCGCCGGCATCTATCGCGACCTGTTGTTTTCTTCCTCTATCGACAGGAATAAAAGCCTTATCCCCGGCGAAGTACTGAAGGCCCTGATTGAAGGCACCCAGGAGTTTTTTGACAATATGTTTGATCACGGCATCGATATCGCCTTTCTTGGTGGAGAAACCGCAGATGTGGGTGACGTGGTGCGCACCATTGCCGTGAACGGAACCATGGCAGCCAGATGGCCAAAGAAAAAGCTGGTAACGAATGAAGAAATTGCGCCTGGCCAGGTGATCGTAGGACTGGCAAGCTTTGGGCAATCGGTATATGAACAGGCATACAACAGCGGCATCGGCAGCAATGGACTTACCAGCGCCCGCCATGATATGATCAGCCGCTATTACGCGGAACAATACCCCGAAACTTTCGATCCTGCACTGGATACAGGCGTGGTTTATATCGGCAGGCACAGGCTCACCGATAAGGTAAGTGTTCAATTTCGGGGCAGACCGGTTGATGCAACCGTAGGAAACCTGATCCTTTCGCCAACAAGGACCTTTGCACCGATCATGAAGAAATTGCTTGAAGAGCATTTTCAATCGGTCAGGGGCTTGATACACTGCAGCGGCGGCGGCCAGACCAAGTGCATGAAATACATGCCCGAGAACATACGCATCGTGAAGGATAATTTGTTCCCGGCGCCCGAGATATTCGAATTGATCCGGCAGTCGAGCGGCGCCGATGACCGGGAGATGTACCAGGTGTTCAATATGGGATGCAGGCTCGAGATCTATACCGACGAAAAGCAGGCAGACGCGCTTATCGAGATCGCCCGGTCTTTTGATGTCGATGCACAGGTCATTGGAAGGGTGGAGGCAGCGGAGGGCCAGTCGCTTCTACTCAAGGTCAATGGCAGCGAAGTCGTTTACTAAAGCCGTTTTTCGCGTTCACCGCATGCCTTTGTTGTCAATGTAACTTGTCTTGCCCAATACCTTTAAAACAAATCTGCCCGGGATATCCGGGCAGACCGTAAAGGCTATTTTTCCTCAAATGCGACCGTTAAGCTTTGCCCTGCAAATGCCCGGTTCGGCAAACAAATGTCTTAAAGGCTTTTTTCTTTAAAGCTCGTCGTTTCGGCGCCTTCAATAAGAAGTACCCCGCCTTTACCTTCCTCCCCAAATTTTTTCATGCCTTCCTTTGCGTCAAAAAGCGTAATGCTCTTTGCCTTGAGGCCATCCAGCACAATGTTGGCTGGTGCATATTTTTTGCCATTGATAACAACAAGACTGTAAAATGCAGGGTTGCTTCCTTTGCCGCCGGTAAAGTCTATATTGTCTGCTTCGATCTTGATCTGTCCATGCGAAGGCAGGCTGTCTTTGCTGTGAGGTCCTGTTTCCTGTTGAGCGATATACCTGTTGATTGCCGAAAGGATTTTTTTGGCAATGGCATCCTGGTTGGCAGGGCCTGTTACAAAAGCCTTGTCCTGGGGATCGGTGATGTAGCCGCATTCCACCAGTACGGCAGGGCAGGGACTATATTTAAGAATATAAACACTCCTGGGAGTAGATTTCAACGAGGGATCGGTTTTGTATATACTGCCAAGCTCTGATATGATTGCGGAGCCCAGGCGCTCGCTTTGCTTGCCATGAATGGCTGATGGCTGCACAAAGACCTCGATACCGCTCCCTGGCGTGGTCGACCCCTCGGGCCTGGCATTGGTATGAAGCGAAATAAACAGGTCTGCTTTATTGACCTCGGCTATCCTTACTCTTTCCTTCAGATCGGTTGCGGCATCTGTGGCGCGGGTTAGTATGATCTTAATCTTGCTATTGCTGTTCAAAGCCTGGATCTTTTTGCTAAGCTCGAGCACGATGTCATCTTCATAGACGTTCTCGCTCCGGGCGCCGGAATGAAGTCCATTAGATTGCTTGCCATGGCCGGCGTCGATAACCACTGTGTACTCCCTGGTCAGACCCGGTATGACCGTATTGTTTGTTCTTAGGCCAAAGGCCATGGCTGTAATGGCGATAACCGGCAGGGCAATAATGCGGCTCAGGTAGGCGAGCCTTGAGTGCTGCAATTTTGTAAGCATGGTAAGTCTTCTTTTAATTGGGGTTTGAAAAAAATGATTGGTGGCAGAATTGAATTGCCCGGGATAGGCCGACTGGAGTATCATAGCAGCAAGCGCCGGTGCACCATGTTCCGCTACCGCCCGCCTGTCGGCTATAAACTCATGTATCATACGAAGCTCTTTCCTGATGAGCCAAAAAACCGGGTTGATCCAGCATACGACCAGCACAGCCTGGAGCAGCAGCTTGTCAAGGCTGTGGCGCTGCTCGACATGCGCCAGCTCGTGCTGGAATATCTGCTGGCCGGTCTCTGATGTAAGATCTATGTTTTGATTCCAGAAGATATACCGGAAAAAAGAAAATGGTGCACGGGGGTCGCTTGTGGAAACGAACCTGATGTCGCCCACACGCCGGGAGCCGTTCTTTTTTACCAGGGCTGCAATTCGAAGAAGGCCTGAGATAAAGAACAGGAGCAGAACCAAGCAAACAGACAGGTAAGCAGCCATGATCATGGGTTCTTTATTAATGCCGGCCTCCCGGCTGATCGCAGCATCCTCGAAGTAGTGATCGGCGGATTCTACCACCTGCAGCATCTCGATGGCCTTGCTGGCTGCGATCTCTTCATGCGTTATGGTAACGTGCATAAATGGTATGAGCAGCGAGAGCAGCACCGCTGCCAGCAGGTAAAAGCGGTTCCATTGATGGAATAACCGGTTGCGAAGCGCCAGGTGATAATAACCGAAGAGCAGGGCGGAGCACAGGCACACCTTTAAGAGGTAATAGGCAAGGGCCATCATTTTTTTGCTTTTTTAAGTTGTTGCAATAAGGTTTCCAGGTCCTCCAGGCTGATGTTGTTCTCCTTGACCATAAATGAAACAGCTTCGCTGAATGAACCACCGAAGTAGCTTTTCACCATGGTTTTCATCGTTGCTTTCGAATAAGCTTCCTTGCTTACCAGCGCATGGTACTGGTGCTGCCGCCCGAATACCTTGATGCCTACGAACTCTTTTTCCACCAATATCTTGAGTATGGTGGCGATTGTATTCTGGTGTGGCTTCGGTGCCGGAAGCGCTTCCATCACATCCCTGATGAACCCTTCCTTTATCTTCCAGATCACCTGCATCACCTGCTCTTCCGCTTTTGTCAATGTTTTCATTTCTTGATCTTGTTCAGCTAAGCTATAACTAATTTTATAGTTAACAAACTATTTTTTTAGTTTTTCAAATAATTGGCTGATGTTGAGGGTTTCTTGTTTTATTTTGCAATAAAGTAATCCGGAATGGCTGAAACGATCATAGACATCAGAAACGCAAATATTTTCCAGGGAGGTAACCTTATCCTGCAGGATGTTAACCTGACAGTGAATAAGGGTGAGTTCGTTTATCTCGTTGGAAAAACAGGAACCGGAAAGTCGAGCCTGCTCAAGACCCTTTATGGCGAATTGCCGCT
>DASTPZ010000009.1:0-2224 GCA_035761965.1 Flavisolibacter sp.
G
Organism: Flavisolibacter sp.; assembly: GCA_035761965.1. Lineage (GTDB taxonomy): Bacteria > Bacteroidota > Bacteroidia > Chitinophagales > Chitinophagaceae > Flavisolibacter. The sequence goes on from DASTPZ010000009.1 coordinate 2, forward strand.
AGAGCCGCAGCAGGCCGGCCTGTATGGGAAAATCCCTATCATAATTCCGTGTTTCAACGTATTGCAAAAGGCGGCGGAAATCTTTTATTTTGTTTCAATATCCTTTCCTATGGAATTAATGATGTACCTGGGCAACGACCTGATAGAATCCATCCCGGTTAAGTCCGATAAAATTTCCCAGCCAGGCTATCTTGGCGGCTTCAAAAGAGAGCTGAAGCAAAAACATTCCATGCTGCTCGAAACCTCGCCGCAGCCACCGGAGTTTTTGGTGATCAATCTCCAGCCTGCCAATACGGTCAGGAACTGAACCTTCTAAACTTTCCCCTTAAGTATACCCTGGCTGCAGCTGCCTGGCCAGGGACAGGCCATTTCCGCGTGCAAAGGGCAAACGATTTACCTTAGGCCCGTCATTTGCTGGTATTGCGGCTTTAGTTTAAGCAAGCTATGCAAACTACCAGCAGTTCTCATTCAGAAACCAGATATTTCTTGCAGCAAACACCCATAAAAAATGCTACCGGTCCGGCGTATGGCCGGCAGGTATTTAAGCTTATAGCGCTATTGTCCGCTTTCAGGCTTTTGCTTGCCTTTGTTCTCGAACTGGGGAACGATGAGGCTTATTACTGGCTCTACAGTCTTGACCTGGCCTGGAACTATTTTGATCACCCGCCATTGGTAGCTTTGTGGATCAGGCTTTTTACGCTTAATGGCCTGCTGGACAGCGAAGGCTTTTTGCGGCTGGGCGCGGTCGTTAGCTGCGCCATGGCTACCTGGTTCATGTACAGGGCGGTGGCACTCATGGCGGGCGAGCGGGCGGGCTGGTTTGCCGCAGTTCTTTACAATGCGTCTTTTTATGCAGGGCTCACGGCCGGCTTGTACATCATGCCCGACTCTCCTCAAATGGTGTTCTGGACCCTTTCGCTCTGGGCCATCGCACGCATTACCATCAATGAGAAGGACACGTTCGCATGGCTGCTGTTTGGCGGGGCTGCTGGTCTTTGCATCATGAGCAAGGTGCATGGCGCTTTTCTATGGATAGGGCTTGGTTCTTATATGCTGCTCTTCCGCCGGCGATTGCTGAGCGACTTTCGCCCCTACATGGCCGCATTGCTTACCGCATTGCTCATCAGTCCCATACTTTTCTGGAATATCGAACACGATTTTATCACCTACCGTTTTCATAGCCAGCGGGTGACTGTGGGCAAGCAGGAGATGAAAGCGCTGAGCTTTTTAAAGGAGCTTTTCAGCCAGCTTGGTTTCAACAACCCCCTCAATGTGCTGATGATCGTGGCAGGTTCCTTATACTGGCGGAGGCATAAGATGGGTCGTTACAAAGCTCTTGCTGTTTTTAACCTGGTGGCCTGGCCCATGGCAGGCCTGCTGCTATTTGTTTCCCTATTCAGAAATTCGACGCTGCCGCACTGGAGCGGTCCTGCCTATGTTTCGCTGCTGCCGCTGGCCGCCATTTGGCTGAATAAGGTAAGGCCCGCGTCAGTCATGCCCGGCTTACTGAGGGGAACGCTCGGTGTTTTCATGCTTGTGCTTTGCGCCTGGGGTATAGTCGTGAATTTTTATCCAGGCACATTTGGAAGCAGGGAAAAATCTAGTTATGGTTATGGCGACCTTACCACAGATATGTATGGATGGAAGGAGGCCGGGAAGGTTTTTGGGGATTTTTACCGGCAGGAAGTGAAAGAGGGCAGGACGAGCCCGGGCACGCCCCTTATTTGCGGTTACTGGTGGGGCGCCCACGTGGAATATTATTTTGCCCGTCCGTTGGATATACCTGTTATTGGCCTTGGACCGGTTAACCATGTGCACCATTATCAATGGACCAATACCTTTCGTGCCGAAAAGGCCGACATGAACAAGGCTTATTGCATCATACCTTCGGACGAGGTGTTCACGCGGCGTTCAAAATTTGAGCAGTACTATAGCCGTATGGACCAGGTCAACCAGATCGAGATCAAAAGGAGCGGCGGCACCCTGCACTACTTCAACGTATACAAGCTTAGCGGATGGAAGGGTGAGGTACCTAAGCAATAAGCAGGCACCGGATGTTCGATGACTGCTGCTTCATGAATTGCGCTGCGGACATTCTCAATCCTATGCTTCTCTCCGGAGAACTTCAAGCGGTGGCTTTGACAATACACTTCGGCTGTTCAGCAGACCTATGCAAACGGTTAGCAGACAAACGAGCACAAAAACAGCGAGTACGGGCAGCAG
>DASTPZ010000010.1:0-13601 GCA_035761965.1 Flavisolibacter sp.
TTTGTAATCAAAGGTCCTGCCGGCTTTTTCCTGCAAAAGCTCTTCATCGTGCAGCTGGTCTTCGTAATTATTGATGAATGAATTATTGAAAGCCTGTTTTGTCAGGGCAAGACCAATGGTGGGCATGGAAGCCAGGGTAGACGCGATTTTAAAGGCCTCGTCTGCAAAGACCTCATCGGCAAAGCTCTTATAGATCATGCCCATCTGCTCGGCTTCCGCTGCTCCCAGCTTTTCGCCAAGCATGCAGAGTGCCAACGCTTTCTGCCAGCCTATGAGCCTTGGGAGGAAATAGGTTCCCCCGCTGTCGGGTATCAGTCCAATTTTGGAGAAGGCCTGTATAAAGGATGCGGACCGCGCTGCCACAACAATATCGCAACAAAGCGCAATATTGGCGCCGGCGCCGGCGGCTACACCATTCACGGCAGCTACTACGGGTTTCTCGAGCCTGCGGATAGCCTTGATCACAGGGTTGTAATGTTCAGAGAGGATCGTGGTTACCTCAGGCCCGCCGGTGGCTACTACCTCTTCAAGATCCTGTCCGGCACTGAATGCCCTGCCCGACCCGGTGATATATACGCATCTTACTTCGCGGGCCCTGCACAGGTTCAGCTTTTCCTGCAAGAGCAGGGCCATCTCGCGGTTGAATGCATTAAACTTTTCGGGGCGGTTAAGGTGTATGATGGCAATGCCTTTTTTGATTTCAAATAGTATGGAGTCCATATCAGCTTGGAAATTTTGGGTGATCAAGAATGTTCTTAGCCTGGTTGAGGTGACGCTGTCCGTGGTTGACGATGATCTGCATGCAGTCGGCCAGGCTATAACTGATAACAGCGCTTACCGGCGAGGTGATGACAATTCCGTTCGTATCGAGTAAGGACAATTTTTGGAAATAACCCTTCATGTTTTCTTCGTGGTCGATAAAGCGCGGAACGATATCGGCAGGAAGGCTGCTTTCCGCGGGCCGGAAAAGTGCCGGAGCCTTGAATTTTTTCTTAGGCTCAGGGCTGAGGGTCTTTATCATCATCGGGCCCAGGGCTTTTTTGAAAGGATTCAGCCGCTGCACCAGCGGAAGCTTGTAGCTGCCATTCAGCAGGCGGTCAAAGGTATCGATGTAAGTAGAGTCGGATACGATAAGGTGATGAAGGCACTGGCCTATGCTCCATTTATCCGGCTGCGGTTTCCAGTTCAGCTTTGCAGCCGGCAGCGATGAAAAATATTGAGCGGCTTGAGCCTGAACACCGGCCAGCTGTGTAACAAAGTCCATAAAAATATTTGCAGGGTGAAATTATGGATTTCACTCAATGGCATTTGAAATAATCGAAGGTTTCCTTGCAGCTGGTGCAACGGTACATAGCCTTACAGGCTGTAGATGCAAACTGGCTGATCAGCTCTGTGTGCTGCGAGCCGCACCGCGGACAGGGAACATATTCTTCACCGAACAATTCATCTGTCCTGGCTTTACGCGGATTGGGAGGTGCTATCCCATAGGCCTTCAGCTTTTGCTTGCCCTGTTCCGTCATCCAGTCGGTGGTCCAGGCCGGTGACAGCTGCTGCTGTATCCTGATCTGGCGGTAACCTTTTTCCAAAAGCTTGAGCCTGATGTCCATGCTCATGACATCGACAGCTGGACAGCCGGAATAAGTGGGGGTGATGGTGATAAGCAGCTCGGGGCCTGCGTCGCCGGGCGACACGTTGACCTTTCTTACGATGCCAAGGTCCAGTATGGACAACACAGGCACTTCGGGGTCATTTACTTCGGCCAGTATTTCCCAGATCCTTTGCTCTTCCGGTGAACGGTTGTATGGCGCGAGGTTGTTCATATTCGATGGCTTACCAGGTAGAGTTGGGATAGGCTCTTTGCAGGTATTGCATTTCGGCGAGCAGGTAGCCGAGGTGTTCAGTATGCCTGCCCTTCTTGCCTCCGCTGTGCATCCAAATTTGTCCCGGAAGCTCGAGGCCGGCTTCATCCAGCACAGCACTGATCCTGCTTTGCCAGTCCTGCTTCAAACCCGCCGGATCAATGCCGACGCCTGCGGCAGCCATCTCTTTATCGAATGCCTCGGTGGCAAAAAGCTCTCCTGTATATGGCCAAATCGCAGTGAGGGCTTCGTTGATGCGGTGATTGCTTTCTGCCGTTCCATCGCCAAGCCTGATCACCCATTCTGCGCTCCAGCGAAGATGGTAGGCAGCTTCTTTGATGGATTTTTCCGCGATAGCAGCCAGCTGTGCATCGGAGCTGTTCTGCAGGGCAGTGTATTGATAAAACTGAAATGCGCTGAAAAAAAACTGGCGCAGGATGCTATGAGCCCAGTCGCCCTTGGGCAACTCAGTGATCATGGCATTCAGGAACTGGTGTTCATCGCGAAGAAAAGCAAGATCATCTTCTTCAAGCGGACGGTCATAGCTTTTCCAAAGCCTGGGTATCCAGCGGTCTGCTTCCTTCCTGCTCGCTTCGGGAAATTGGTTGTAGATGTCGGCTGCATGCTGGTATAGGTTCCTGGCCTGTCCAAGATAATCGAGGGCAATATTGGTGATGGCGATATCCTGTTCCAGCACAGGGCCATGGCCTGTCCATTCGCTGTTGCGCTGACCCATGATCAGGGCATTGTCGGCCAGGTGAAGCAGGTAAGGAAATACTGATGTGTTCAATTAAGAAGTTTTCGATGGACAAAATTCGTTTCCGCGCATAGCTGATCTTCATCACCCGGCCCACAGGGCTTTTTGTTTCGGGATTCTACATATGCTTGATCTCATCGGGCAGATCATAGAAAGTAGGGTGCCTGTAAACCTTGTCGTTTGCGGGCTCATAAAAGCTCGCCGCCTCATCGGGGTTGGAGGCATGAATATGCCGGCTTTCAACCACCCAGATACTGACGCCTTCCAGCCTTCTTGTATATACATCCCGGGCATTCTCAACCGCCATGGTAGCATCGGCTGCGTGGAGGGAGCCTACATGTTTGTGATCCAGGCCTTGCTTGCTACGGATGAATACTTCCCACAAGGGCCATTCGGATTGGCCTGCGGCCGATGAAGTTCCCAGGTTCTCCCCTGGGATATCACCGTAATAATATTTTCTGATCTCAAATGACATAATGAATTTTTTTACGCGGCAGCCTGTTGATTGGTCCTGGCAGCCCTTTTGTTTGCATGTGCTTTCGCCGCCTCTCTTACCCATTCTCCTTCTTCCCAGGCTTTTTTCCTGGCATCCAGTCTTTGCTTATTGCAGGGCCCGTTTCCGTTCACTACGTTCCAAAACTCTTCCCAGTTGATCTTCCCAAAATCATAATGGCCTTTTTCCTCGTTCCATTTCAGGTCGGGATCGGGCAGGGTCATGCCCAGCAGCTTAACCTGCTCAGCGATCATATCTACAAAGCGCTGGCGAAGCTCGTCATTGCTAAAGCGCTTGATCTTCCATTTCATGCTTTGCTCGCTATGCATGCTTTCGCTGTCGTGGGGACCGAACATCATGAGGCTTGGCCACCACCAGCGATCAATTGCATCCTGGACCATGGCCTTCTGCTCCGCTGTGCCCTTGCTCAGTACAAGAAGGGTTTCGAAGCCCTGGCGCTGATGAAAGCTTTCCTCCTTGCACACACGGATCATGGCCCGGCTATAAGGCCCATAAGAAGCCCGGCAAAGTGGCACCTGGTTCATAATAGCCGCGCCGTCGACGAGCCAGCCAATGGCGCCCATATCGGCCCATGTAAGGGTTGGGTAGTTGAATATGGAAGAGTACTTGGCTTTTCCGCTATGCAGTTGCTCGATCATCTCGTCACGCGAAATGCCAAGCGTTTCAGCGGCAGAATAAAGGTAAAGACCATGACCGGCTTCGTCCTGCACCTTGGCGATGAGGATTTGTTTGCGTTTCAGCGAAGGCGCACGGCTGATCCAGTTGCCTTCGGGCAGCATACCTACTATCTCGCTATGGGCGTGCTGGCTGATCTGCCTGATGAGGGTCTGGCGGTATTTTTCCGGCATCCAGTCCTTGGGCTCTATCCGCACTTCAGCATCCACCTTGTCCTGAAAAATTTTTTCTAATTCCTGTACTGACATATAGCAAACGATTAACTACAAATTTAACAAACAAGCGCCCTTTGAGATGAGCCAAACATGAATATTTTTGTGAAAACTAGTCTTATGAGGCGGCTGCTGCTTTGCGTAACCCTTTGTTTTTCTTTTTGTTTTGCATTCTCCCAGGCCCCGGTGGCCAAACTTACCGCGAATTCGGTCGTAAAAGACAGCGCTGGTGTTCAATATAAGCTGGAGCAGTGGCAGGAGCTGGTTAAACGCGATTATACGCTAAAGGCCGTTGAGCCTGAAAATGAGCATTCGGAGTTCGTGCTGGTAAAGCTTTCTGAAAAGCAGGTGGCAGAAAGGCAGGCAAGGCGAAAAGAAATGATGGAAAGCATGCCCAAGCCCAAGGAAAGCCTTTATTTTAAAACGGGCGAAAGGCCTCTTTCCTTTGCAGCGACCGACATGGAGGGCAATAAGGTAAACCTGAAAAAATCTGCCGGCAAGATTGTGGTATTGAATTTCTGGTTCATCAACTGCGGCCCCTGCCGTACCGAGATCCCTGAACTGAACGCGCTGGTCGACAGTTTCCAGGCATCCGGCAAAGTACTGTTCTATGGAGTGGCGCTCGACGACAAAAAAAGCCTCAACCAATTTCTCTCCAAAACACCTTTCAAATACGCCATCATTGATGATGGGCGTTATATTTCAAGCCAATATGGCGTTCGCTCTTATCCAACCCATGTTGTGATCGATACCGATGGGAAAGTGTACTTCCATACCACCGGTCTTGGACAGAATACCATTCACTGGATCAGGAAGTCGATCGAGGAGCTGCTTGCGCGCGGCGGTATAGAGGAAACAAAAACAGGCAAATGATTTCCGTGGCCGATGCAGGCCGTTCTTGCAAGCGCTGTGAATCAACAATGACGGGCATTTGCCAACCCTGTATGCTGATTATTTTGCATCGAAGTCGACGCTGATCTTTTCAGTTACCGGGTGAGCCTGGCAGGTGAGGATATAACCTGCTTCAACTTCATCGGGTTCAAGACCCCAGTTTACATCCATGTTTACTTTGCCCTCGGTGAGCTTGGCCTTGCAGGTAGTACATACACCGCCCTTGCAGGCATAGGGGAGGTCTGCACCTTGCGCCAGCGCTGCATCGAGCACGCTCTGTCCTTCATATCCCAATTCAAAGTCGAAGCTGATGCCATCGAGCTTTACGCTGACCCTGGATTTAGGACCTGAATCTTCCTGCTGCTGACCGGTGTTTACGACCGATGTTTTTTGACCGGGTATGGTGAAAAGCTCAAAATGAATTCGGTCTGAATCCACCCCCCGTGCCGTAAGATAGCCTTTGATGCAGAAGATCATTTCCTCGGGTCCGCAGAGAAAAAACTCATTTGCCTTCTTAAGGTCTATAAGCCTGGAGAACAGTAGATCCAGCTTTTCGACGTCAATCCTGCCATAATTAAGGGGGGCGTCGGTCTTTTCGCGGCTAAGTATATGATAGAGCCTGAACCGGTCAAGGAACTTGTCCTTCAATGCCTCCAGCTCTTCTTTAAAAATGATCGCGTTCCTGTTGCGGTTGCCATAAACGAGCGTGAAATGGCTGAGCGGTTCGGTGAGCAAGGTCGTTTTAATGATGGATAGTACTGGGGTAATGCCGCTGCCGGCCGCAAAGGCGATATAGTTCTTTTTTTGCGCTGGGTCAAGCGGGGTGTTGAACTTGCCTACCGGTGGCATTACATCGATGACATCGCCTGCCTTAAGCGATTCATTGGCCCAGGTTGAAAAGCTGCCTCCCTCGACCTTTTTTACGGCTACCCTGAGCTGGCTGTCGAGCGGTGAGCTGCAGATGGAATATGTACGCCGCACTTCTTCTCCATTGATCTGCCGGCGTACGGTCAGGCTTTGTCCCTGCTTGAACCGGAAGGTGCTCTCAAGACTGGTGGGTATGTCGAAAGTGATGGAAACGCAATCGTCGGTTTCCTTCACGACCTTTTTTACACGTAAAGGATGAAAATGGATCATGGCTGCCAAAGATAGCTATTAGCCTTAAATGGTGCTGCCGGCTAAAATGCTGCAGAGAGTCGGGCTACCCTGGTGCCTGTACGAGCGAGCTTCCTGAAAGGCAAGGCATTGTGAGAAATGAAGAATTTGGGTTTATGGTAGGTATATATGAGTTGGGATGGGGGTGGGGGTGTGTAGAGGAAAGTCCAGGCTGTGGAGGAAATATTGCTTTTAAGTGTTTACGGGTTGATTGGAAAGTGCTTTGGAGGTGAGCCTTGCAAAGGGAGAGGTGGATTTGAGTGAAAGCGTGTTTTTGAGACTTTGAAGTTGACCCATTCCCCTGCGGGGCCCTCCCTCCCCCGCCTTCCAACCTACCATTGTTTGATGTTGCGTACGCCTATATGGGGTAAAGTCTGCTACTGAACACTCAGTAACATGCCTTCTCCCTTTTAAGCAACAGCCAGGCTGTGCAGCTAATTCAAATCTCGAGCGATACCCGAAGGCATCTCATTCATCCAATTGATATATCAACTACACAAAACTAGCTTTCCAAAAAGGCAAAGCCATGTGAAAAACATCGATAAAGAAGAAGAAAAACATCCCCTTTGCAGGTGCCTTACAGCTCAATAGCCAAACACACAACCCATCCCAATTTATGTATAGTTGCCAATTTGTTTTAATAATATGCCTTTAATTTGGCTGATCCTGTACAAAAAACCGCTGAAAGCATTTGCTGAAACCGAATTCTATAGCTAAAGCGCCCAAAAAACTTTAGGTTTGCACGCCTTTTCTTTATGATCGGCACTGCATCCCGCGGTATTATATAAACACAAAATCTGTAATCTCTAATCATTATGTCTTTGATCGTAGTTGGTACCATGGCTTTTGATGCCATCGAAACCCCCTTTGGAAAGAGCGATAAGATCATCGGAGGCTCGGCCACTTATGTTGCCTATGCCGCCAGCAACTTTGTTCAGCCTGTGCAGCAGGTGTCGATCGTTGGATACGACTTTCCTGCTGAGGAGCTCGAAGACCTCAAAAAAAGGGGTGTTTCGGTAGAGGGTGTTGAGATCGTAAAGGATAAAAAATCGTTTTTCTGGGCCGGTAAATACCACCTGGATATGAATACCCGGGATACACTTGTGACCGACCTCAATGTGCTAGCCGATTTCAATCCCATCATTCCCGAAACTTACCAGGGTGCTGAATTTCTCATGCTTGGCAACCTGATGCCCAAGCTGCAGAAAAGCGTGATCGACCAGTTGAGAAAGCGCCCGAAGCTGATCGTGCTTGATACGATGAACTTCTGGATGGAAGCCGCACTCGACGACCTGAAAGAAGTTCTCACACAGGTGGACGTACTGCTTGTAAATGATAGCGAGGCCAGGCAGCTCAGCAACGAGTTCTCACTTGTAAAGGCGGCAAGAAAAATCCTGACCATGGGTCCGAAATACCTCATCATCAAAAAAGGTGAGCATGGTGCGCTCCTGTTTTATAAGGACCAGGTCTTCTTTGCGCCAGCCTTGCCATTGGAGGATGTATTTGATCCTACTGGTGCCGGTGATACGTTTGCCGGTGGTTTCATCGGCCATCTTGCCAAAACAAAGGATATTTCTTTCGAAAACATGAAAACCGCTATCATCGTTGGATCGGCCATGGCAAGCTATTGCGTTGAGAAATTCGGTACCGAAAGGCTCAAGGAGATCAGCAAAGAAGATATTGACCGGCGCCTGGCACAATTCCAGGACCTCGTCAATTTCGACATAGAGCTTGTCTAACCAGCAGCTTCGCTGCTAAGCTTATAAAAAGCGCCAATTAAGGACATAGTAAGAAGCCGGTCTAAGCTTGCACTGTCAGTTTAGTCCGGCTTTTATCTTGCACTCAGCCACATGCGCGCAATTCAACTGAATTGTGCGGCGGCTGTCACTACTTTATACTGCTGCGATCAATTCGGCTTCCGGGCAAGTACAATAACCTTTCTGAACTGATTCTTTTTGCCATCGAGCTTAAATACTTCGAACTGCAGGATATAGGGCCCTGGAGGCAGTGCTTTTCCCTGTTCATCCAGCCCATCCCAGGTCCAGCTTCCTTTTGTGCCCAGCAAAGCATTCTTTAAAAAATACCGGACAGGTCTGCCTCCCGCATCGAAGATTACAAGGTTGGCCACATAACCAGCTGTTTCCATGGAGTAGCGAATAATGGCTGCGTCGTCGAATCCATCATTGTCTGGCGATACCACTCTTGGCTCCACCTCGATCGCCTGCTCTATATCGCCCAGCAGCCTGTATTGCGAATTGAGATAACCGGGTGTACCGTAGCCGGCGGAGCTTGCAGCCGAATGCCAGTTCTGCGGTGCCTGCGATTCACCGGAAGGATCTACGCGCTCCAGTGCCACCCCTTCTGCATTGGCAATAAGCTTGAAATGATATTTTTCAGAGTAGGAGAACTCATCTACCACCTCGCCGCTGCTGCTGAGAAGCACTACGGTGCCTTCATCGTCGGGGAGTGAAGGCAAAGGCTTGCAAGGCAGCACCGATGAAGGAGTTTTTACAAAATAGCTTTTATATAATGCATCTGGATCTTCAGTTATGACCAGGTATTCTCCAGGGAATAACTGAAGCGGCACTTCACTCAGCCTTATCGCCGTTGTTAACTGCCCTGCTCCGTTTCGCGAGGCCAGAAAAAGGTTATGGACATCAACCACTTTATTCCCGCGGTTGTAAATTTCTACATAGTCGGCACCTGCGGACGGGGGATTGAAAAGGATTTCATTCAGAACGATGTCATGTGCAGTGGGTAAGGAGGTCAGTCCGGCTTTTGCTTTATTTTCCCCTGCCATGGCATTTCCCCGGCAATCCCTGATGCCAGTCACCGAAAGAGTATAGACTTTCTCCCCCTGCATCGGCGCCGCAAGAATCAAGACCACCTGGTTGAACATTGGTGCCTTTGGAAGGGCGGCAGTAAGGGAAAGCCCCAGGTTATAACTCGATATCGCGGAGGCCGACAGGCTGTCGAGACCTTCATCGAATACTGCTGCAAGAGTAAGGCTGTCGATGCTGAAAGTTCTTAAGAGCCTGGGCGGTGCCTCGTCGAGGTTGACTGCGTCGGTAGCATTCTTCCGTCCAGGACTTCCACCTTGAATGGCTGTGCTGGCTTTCCAATTGCCTTTCCCTGTACAGGGATTTCGGGTATCCACCATCTCCAGGCTCCAGCCACCCGTTTTTTTTATCTCGCTTCCATACCAATCATTGTTATAAGCAAGGGCATGAATGGTGAGGCCGGCGGGTGACTGCAGATAGAGCAGTCCTCCTTCGTTGGATAGCGAAGGCATGGAAGGCAAGGGCAATACCCGGCCATAGGCTGAAACAGCTGCAGCATGCGAAGGATGGGTCAGCAGCACAAAACTATCGGGTAAAAGCATGCAGGCAGGTAATGGAGCGGTAAGGTTTTGATTAAAGCCTAAACGCCACCCGGCCAAGTCGATCTTATAAGCGCTGGTATTCTTCAATTCAATGTATTCTGCCTCGGGTAGCGAAACCGGAGGCGAAGGATCTGCCATGATCTCGTCGATTATGATATCGTGCGGACGGGGAATATAATAGCTGAAGCCGGCACTGGCACCATTTAGCGCATTGCCTGAAAGATCGCTTACCTGCTGTACCGTAAGGGTATTGACGGCGCCCGAAGGAAAAGCTGCAGCAAAGCGTAGACGCACAAGCGCATGGTTAAGCGGATCTCTTGCAGCCTGGATGGCTGGACCAATGCCATTGTCGGCCTGGTAATTGGCAGGATTTTCGGCCGATACCGGCTCTACCGCCTCAGAGAAAAGCAGGGCCGCTTCTGTAGCGGATACTGCCGTGATGTTTTCGATGGAAGGTGGCGTGAGATCCGGCTGGTAAGGCTGGATAAGAACATCATCGAAAAAATGCTTGCGAAAAAAGCCGGAAGTGCTTTGCCTCACAAGAAAACCAAAATAAGCGCCGCTTAAGTAGGTAGGATCGGAAGCTTCGCCCTCGTATACGAATCCGGTACCGGCTGCGCTGGCATCGCGATAGAGGCGAAATTTGCCGGCAGCATCCCTGGTAACCTTTATTTTAAGGCTATTGTCTGCTGACGCGGTAATGCCGTCTGTTCCGTCTATAAGCTTGAAGATAAGACCAGAGGGATCTTTACGATAGAGCGATACTTCATCCTGCGTATTTCCGATACGCAGGAAATAACCTGTTGTGCTTTGAGCGCTCAGGTCCTGGGCGGTAGCGATAAGATAAGCATCGACATAGTTGGCGGAAGAAGTGTTGAAAGAAAGTCTCAGCTGGAACTCCCATTGCGTCATCATGGTCAGGCTGTTGGCCGTGGACAGGTAGAAGCTGGAATTGGCGACAGTATGATTACTTTGCAGCCTGCCATCCCCATCGACGGTCCACTCACCCTGGCCGGTCCATACCGGCTGGGCAGAATAATCACCATCACTGAAATCATCCTGCACCTGTCCGGATGCAATGAAAGAAAAAAGCTGGGCCGTGATCAGCAAACATGTGCTAGCTGTTCTCATGAAAGCAAGCTACACAGGACGGCTGCCGGATCCATGGGTAAAGGCACATCGTTTTTGGAGAAAAAAACAAATCCTCCTACTTTCGCTGCCAGTGCAAAACCTAAAACATACAAAACGCGGCAATAAACAGCTCCCCTGAGGGAAGGTGTGTAACGTTCGTATGTCAGCAATACATTACAAGCCTTCCGATCCGGGAGGCTTTTTTTTAAACATCAAAACCAGAATAATCTCATGAAAGTTGCAGTTGTTGGCGCCACCGGACTTGTAGGTACAAAAATATTGCAGGTCCTTGCCGAACGGTCTTTTCCCGTTTCCGAGCTCATTCCTGTTGCCTCCGAAAAATCTGTAGGTAAGGAAGTCGCATTCAAGGGAAAGAACTACAAAGTGGCAGGCATGCAGGAAGCCATCGCTGCAAAGCCGGACCTGGCGTTGTTCTCGGCAGGTGGTGGCACTTCGTTGGAGTGGGCGCCCAGGTTTGCAGAAGCAGGCATTACCGTGATAGATAATTCCTCGGCCTGGCGAATGGATCCTGCGCGGCCCCTGGTCGTTCCTGAAGTAAATGCTCATGTGCTTAGAGCTTCCGATAAGATCATAGCCAACCCTAATTGCTCAACCATACAGATGGTGGTGGCCCTTCAGCCCCTGCACCAGCGCTATAAAGTAAAACGCGTAGTGGTATCAACCTACCAAAGCGTTACCGGCACAGGAAAAAAAGCTGTCGACCAGCTCTTCAACGAGCGCGAGGGCAAGGAAGGCGAGATGGCCTATAAATACCCGATCGACCTTAACGCCCTTCCGCAGATCGATGTATTCATGGACAACGGCTATACCAAGGAAGAGATGAAGATGGTGAACGAAACAAAGAAGATCATGGGCGATGAGTCCATCAGGGTTACATCAACTACTGTACGAATACCGGTCATGGGCGGACATAGCGAGAGCGTGAACGTAGAGTTCGAGCAGGACTTTGACCTGGCCGAGCTGAAGCAGCTGCTTTCGCGGGCGCCTGGAGTGGTGGTACAGGATGATCCTTCACAGCAGGTATATCCCATGCCATTATGGGCACATGAAAAAGACGAGGTGTTCGTAGGCCGGCTGAGAAGGGACGAGACCCAGCCCAATACCCTGAACATGTGGATCGTAAGCGATAACCTGCGCAAAGGCGCTGCTACCAATGCCGTCCAGATAGCCGAATACCTGTTGCAGCATAACCTGCTGGGTAGAGGCTGAGAGCCTGATGCAATACGGGTGCCCGGAAAATAATACCGGGTGCCTATTCTCCTTCGAGCGAGCGGTTGATAAAGAGAAGCAGGGGCTGGAGCGCCTCAAAAGCGGCAACGGTTTTTTTGTGAAGGGTCGCTTTGGTAAGCTCTTCATCTGTTACCCTGACCTCTGCTATCATGCTTTTCAGTTTCAGGTATTCTGCTGCAGGATTGTCTTTTTCATAACCTTTTGGCATGGTGGTGAGGCTTACATCGCTGCCTTTGAACAGGTCCGAGTAGGTCTTGCGGAACAGCTTTTCCTTTATCAGGGACTGAAACTCATCCCAATTGTAATCGATCTCCTGCCTTAGCTTTTTGAGGTCCGCCGCTTCGGGCATCCATATACCGCCACCAATAAAGCTGTGTCCGGGCTCGCAATGAAAATAATAGCCTGCAAAGCGTGATTTTCTTCCGCCTCGTTTTATGCTGGCTCCGAAATGGGCCTTGTAGGGTGTTTTATCTTTAGAAAACCTGATATCACGGTTGATCCTGAATACGCAGCTTCTTGCTTCGGTGCCGGTAATGGTAGTATCGGATCTTTGGATTGAGTCGATCACCAATTGGATGAAGTTCTGAAAGTCGATCCTGGCTGCTTCATATTGTGTTCTATGCGCATCGAACCAGGGCTTGTTATTGTTCTTCTTTAGCTGTGCCAGGAATTTCAGGGTCTGTGGTTCCAACATGTTGCGAAGTTAAGAATTTGTACGCGCGGCAAGTCCTGGCTCACGGCGAACATATGGGGGCGGTTGGCTTCTAAGCAGGAAAAAAATCAGCTATTTTTCATAGCTTGACGCACCATTCCGAGGCCTTGCAAAGACCCTGTCTTCAAGGACGCCCTTTTACGGAAAAAATACTTTATGCAAGCAGCCCGCCATTCATATAAGAGTCCTGTGCGGCCGGTTATATACGGCAGAGAGTCCGTGCCTTCATACCATGCAGGTTTATTCGCTAACCTTAAGGATAAGCTGCTGATCCAGGGAGAGGAAACCGTGGTGCTGGATGGCATATTCTATACAGTAGCCGAGCTGGAAGAAATCGAAAAGGGGCTTGACGAGGAGAGTTGGCAAAACCATGTCATCATCTATAATAACAAAGGCCTCCTGCTTTTCCTTGAGGAGCAGGTAGTGGACACAGACAAGCTCAATGCAGCCTATTACTACCGCTTCAAGCCCAGTTTCGTTCAATTTATTTCTCCCTTCTTTGCCCAGGTCTTTTATTCACTTTCGCTGGATTGGCTCAGGTCAAACCTGCCTTCGCTATGCAAGCTGATGGACTTTACTGGCTTCGTAGCCTTGGCCGATGCTCAACAAGCTTATGAACCATTGCGCAGCTATTTCAGGAGCCTGCAGGAATTTGCAGAAGGCCTCGAATGGGATGAGTTTGTGCGGGATGAAACCGTGCTGGCATTCATCTTCTCTCCTTATTGGAGAGAGCTGGTGAATAAGCTGCCGCCTGCGCTTGAAAGCAGCAGGATAGGTATGGCTGAAAGCCTGTTGTCGCTTGCAAAGCGTTTTGAAGGCAACGCAACGCCGGCCTACCTGCAAGAGTTGGCTGCAAGCCTGAAAGGCCTGCAGCTGCCAGTGGTCCTGAAGGAAGAGATCGGCAAATATGCATATTCCCTGTCGCGCTACAATGCAGAAAGCTTCAAGGTGGTGAAAAAGCGAGGATCCAATCCCTCATTTTATGTAATTGCAGGCCTGGCCTGCTTTTTCGGCATCTTGCTCTTTACCTATTTTAACACATCGAGGAGAAAGAACAATGCT
>DASTPZ010000011.1:0-43930 GCA_035761965.1 Flavisolibacter sp.
GAAGTTCGGGCTTGAGCAGGGAGCTGATTATATCCTCCAGGGCTCCATCAATTCCATCGTAGACGCCCACAAGCGCAAAAAGGTCGTGTATTACCAGGTCAACCTTGAGCTCACCAATATCGAAACCAATGAAGTGGTTTGGGTAGGCGACAAAAAGATCGCAAAACTGGTAACCAATTAAGCAGACCGGCTTCACTTATGATCTTGCTGAAAAATACCGGCAGGGTGCTGGTAGTATACCTACTACTGCCAGCGCTCTTTTTGATGTCCTGCGCAACGTACAACCAGCAGGCCCTGAGCTATTACTCGAGCTTGCAGGGCGGCGATTACGAAAAGGCATCGAAAGCGCTCGATCATAACAGGCTTTTGAAAAAACAGCGCAACCGCCTTCTCTACCTTCTCGAAAAAGGCAAGGTAGAGCACCTCCTTCAGCGTTACGACAGCAGCAACCGGTATTTTAATGAGGCAGACCTGCTGATGGAAGATGCCCGTACTACAGCGGGAGATATGATCGCAGGCACGCTGCTCAATCCCATGGTTCAGACCTACCAGGGTGAGCCTTTCGAAAAATACATGGTTCATTATTACAAGGCCATCAACTACCTGCAGCTGAACCAGACAGAAGAAGCCCTGGTTGAAGCAAGGCGGATAAACCTCCGCACCTATATGCAGGAAAGCAGCACAGGCTCGAAGCAGTATTCCGAAGATGCTTTTTCGCACATGCTCCAGGGCATGATCTACGAAAAAAGCGGCGATATCAATAATGCTTTTATTGCCTACAGGAATGCAGTCAATGTATACCTGGAGCACGGCCTTGCTTACTATGGTACCGCCATGCCCGGACAGCTCAAGAAAGACCTGCTCCGAATGGCTTACCTCAATGGATTCACTGATGAGCTGGAGCGTTACGAAGGTCTGCTGGATCTTCGTTTTGAGCATGATTGGATAAAGCCGGGCGGTGAGCTTATCCTGTTTTGGGAGAATGGTCTAGCCCCCGTAAAGAGGGAACAGAACCTGTTTTTCTCGCTGGTAAAGGACAATGGCGGAAACCTGTTTTTTGTAGACGGCGGCGGAAGCTATTCCATTCCTTTCGACCTGGGATCGGGATACAATACGGGCAATATAAGCGCGAGTGACCTGCGAAGCTTCAGGGTGGCACTGCCTGTTTATGAAGAGCAGCCTCTACGGTACAGCGGGGTGGAGATCAGCTTGAACGACAGCTCTTATCATGCAGAACCTGCACAGAATATAAATGACCTTGCCCTTGCCACACTGAGAGAGCGAAGACTGAAAGATCTTTCCAAAACACTCACAAGGCTGGCTATAAAAAAGATAGCCGAAGAAGCGGCCCGTCCGAAGGAAGATGAAAAGGACAAAAAAAAGAAGCAAAATGGCGAAGCCATAGCGCTGGGCCTGCAGCTTTTCAGCCTGGCTTCGGAAAAAGCCGATACGCGAAACTGGCAAAGCCTGCCGCATACCATCTATTACACCAGGGTTCCCCTGAATAAAGGCCTGAATACTGTTTCTCTCGATATTCAGCGCCCCAATGGTAAATCTAAAAACCTCAGGTTGGATATCAGCAATACTGGCGGCCTCGTTTTTCAGAATATTTGCACAGTCCGATAACCGCTCACAGGCATTTTTTCCCGCTTATAACTATTTGGCTGCATCCTATTATCATCAATAGCTTCACAACTACTTACAAATCAACGATTTGATCTCTTATCAGGCTTATCTTCATTCCAAGTTACTTTAAGAAACTTGGTACTATGTGTTGCATAGTACCAAATGAAGCCATATCTTCGTATTGTCAATTCATCATCAACCGCCCTCAGGAGGGCAAAAGAGAACCAGCATTATGAACATAGAAAATACACAGAGCCAGATGCGGAAAGGGATACTGGAGTTCTGTATCCTTTCGGTGATACGGAGGGGTGAGGCCTATCCAAGTGATATTGTCGAAGAAATGAAGGCGGCCAACCTCCAGATCTTCGAGGGTACGCTTTATCCTCTTCTTACGAGGCTCAAGAATGCCGATATGCTCACCTACCGTTGGGTAGAAAGCAATTCGGGCCCCCCGCGCAAATATTTTTCACTTACCCCCAAAGGTGAAACCTTCTACAGAGAACTGGAGCAGACATGGCAGGAGCTGTCGAATGGCGTGAACGCGCTAACAAATAAAAAAGAAAACAACCTCTAAACTTCAACCAAAGCCTTATACAATGAAAAAGATCATCAATATAAACTTATCGGGCAGGGTCATACCCATCGAAGATTCGGCCTACGAGGGTTTGCAACGTTATATAGAAAGCCTGCGGCGCTATTTCGCCAATGAGGAAGGCAGGGACGAGATCATCAACGATATCGAGAGCCGCATCGCAGAGCTCATGAACGACAAAATCAAAAAAGGTGCTTCGGCCATTACCGATGCCGATGTGGAAGAGATCATCAACGCCATGGGCCGCGTGGAAGACTTTGAGAAGACCGAAACCACTGAGGCTGCGGGCGACTACCAGCAGGCTGCCGGCTCCTTTGACTCAGGCCAGAAAGAGCGCTTCAAGGGAAGGCTTTACAGGAATACATCCGACAAGATACTGGGTGGTGTTTGTTCCGGCATCGCCAACTATGTTAACGTAGACCCGGTCGTTGTAAGGCTGCTGTTTGCCATTATCACTTTTGGAGGCTTCGGACTAGGCTTTCTGCTTTATGTCCTTTTATGGATCATACTGCCTTCAAGGGGGCTCGACACCTATGTGGGAAAGCGCTTTTTCCGCAACCCCGACGACCAGATCATTGGTGGGGTGTGCGGAGGTCTCGCAGCTTATTTCAATAAAAGCTCGCAGACCATCAGGCTGATCTTTGCTGCACCGCTTATCATCAATATTTTCTTTAGCGTGCTGAATGGCATTTTTTCTCTTTGGGTTTTCGATCATAGTCCGGTGGAAATCGCCTTCGGCTCCATCACTTCGACTTTCATTCTCGCCTACATCGTATTGTGGATCGTGCTGCCGCTTGCAAGGACCCAATACGAAAAAATGGAGATGAGGGGTGAGAAAGTAGACGTAAACCGCATCCGGCAGAATGTACAGGAAGGCATGAACGATTTCAAGAACCGCGCCCAGGCCTGGGGTGAAGAAGTAAAGGACTCGGCTAAACAATTCGGCAAAAAAGCCAAAGATTTTGCAGACACGCGGGGTAAATCCTTTGCCACCGAGGCAGCACAATCTGCCAGGCCGATTGTAAGCGGCATAGGCCACGCCATAGGCGTACTGTTCAAGGCATTTTTCCTCTTCGTAGTTGGAAGCATAGCTTTTGCGCTCTTTGTAGGATTGATGGTTGTGATATTTGGCGGCGGCACGGTACTATGGCCGCTTAAGCAGGCTATTTTTGAATTCGTGCTCGATGGATTTTGGCAAAAAACATTTTTCTGGGGCACGGTCATTTTCTTCCTGATCGTTCCGCTGGTTGCCTTCCTCACCTGGCTTATCCGCAGGATCATGAGGGTCCGTTCACAAAAAAGCCACCTTGCCTGGATATTCGGCGGGCTCTGGACAGTAGGCTGGGTCTCATTCGTACTGCTTATGAGCTCGCTCTCCCGCGATTTCCGCACAGAAGAGGACATAGAGCAAACAGTTAACGTAAACCAGCCTCAGAACGGCAAGATGATCCTTACTGTCAGCAGTCCCGAGATCAGCTATAGTCGTGATATCTTCTTCATAGACGTGGATAATAATGGCTGGGACTTTACCGATGATAGCCTCAGGCTGGCCAATATCAGGCTCGAGTTCGACGCAAGTAAGGATTCGAACTATTATGTTACGGTCTTCAAGCACAGCCGCGGAAGAAGCCGCAGCCAGGCCAACGAGCTTGCCAGGAAGATCGGCTACGAGGTGGTGAGCAAGGACAGCATACTGGACCTGGGCAGCGGGTATGGTATTTCAAGAGCTGACAAGTTCCGTGGACAGGATGTATGGGTGGAGGTGAAAGTGCCTGTGGGAAAAAAGATCAGGTTCGACGAATCGGTAGCCGACAAGCTTAGTCCGTTTTACCTCAGGATGAGAGGCAACAGGAGGGATCGCTTCGATTGGGACGATAAATATGTATTCGGTTACAGGGCCGAGGAAGATTATACCATGACGGCCAAAGGAAGGCTGGTATCCGACAAGGACGAAGCCAATAAGCTCAAAGCCGAAAAAGAAGAAAGGCAACAGGACAGCATCAGGCAGATCGCGCCACCTCAACCCGACTCTATCGACCGTATTATAGAACAGCGCGAAAAAGAGCTGGAAGAGCTCAGGAGGAAAAAGAACAGTGGATCCACAGGCAAGATTCCGAACAGGAAAAAAGCCGGATCTGAAACGGCTTTCCAGGCCTTCCCCATGATGCCGCTGATCATCTGATTCAAATAGGTTGAAGTTGGTCCCGCCGGGGAGCGGGATTACGAAGGCTCCTTTTGGAGCCTTCTCATTATTTTTGCGGTTCTAAAATCTTATAATGAAGCAAACGCCTTTTACGCAGAAGCATATTGAACTCGGGGCCAAGATGGTCGAGTTTGCCGGTTACAATATGCCCATCAGTTATTCCAGCATCAATGAAGAACATGCTACGGTGCGGAAGAACGCCGGGGTATTTGATGTGAGCCACATGGGCGAATTTATTCTTAAGGGCAGCGATGCCCTCGACCTCATACAGCGGATCACCACCAACGACGCCTCCAAGCTTACCACCGGCAAGGCACAATACAGCTGCATGACCAACGAGCAGGGCGGTATTGTAGACGACCTGCTGATCTATTGCATTGAAGAGAATAAGGTATACATGATCGTTGTAAATGCGAGCAATATTGAAAAGGATTGGAACTGGATACAGCGCTTCAATCATAAAAATGTGGAGATGCATAATATCTCCGATGAAACCTGTCTGCTTGCCGTACAGGGCCCCAATGCCACGAGGATACTTCAATCGCTCACCGATATGGACATTATGAACCTCAAGTACTACACCTTTGTGAAAGGAAAGTTTGATGGGGTTGACAATGTGCTGGTGAGTGCAACGGGTTATACCGGCGCAGGTGGTGTGGAGATCTATTTCAAGGATGAGAACGGCAATGCCGAAAAGATCTGGAACGCGATCTTCGAAGCCGGCGCTTCCCAGGGGCTGAAGCCGATAGGCCTGGCAGCCAGGGATACGCTGCGCCTCGAAATGGGTTATTGCCTTTATGGAAATGATATTGACGACAGCACTTCGCCACTGGAAGCCGGGCTGGGATGGATCACAAAATTCAGCAAGGATTTCACAGCCAGGGATCTGCTGCAGCAGCAGAAAGAAGCGGGCGTAAGCCGCAAGCTCGTTGGCTTTGAAATGGTAGACAAAGGCATACCCCGCCACGGCTATGAGATAGCGGGCAAGGATGGGGAACGCCTGGGCTATGTCAGTTCCGGAACACAATCCCCCAGCCTTGGAAAAGCCATTGGAATGGGCTATGTGAACAAAGACAATGCAGCCATAGACAGCACCATCTACATTAAGGTGCGCGACAAGCTGCTGCAAGCCAAAGTTGTAAAAATCCCGTTTGCCTGATGCCCTTCATACACCTCACCACCTTTATAGCTGCTCCCCGCGAAAGGGTTTTTGATCTTAGCCGGAGCGTTGACCTGCACAGGTCTTCCATGAGCCATTATGGAGAAAAAGCAGTGGGTGGTGTTATGAGCGGACTGGTAAAAGAGGGTGATACCATTACCTGGCAAGCCCGGCACCTAAATAAGGAAAGGCAGCTCGAGATAAAGATCACCGGGTACAGTAAACCCGACTTTTTTATCGACGAGCAGGTAAAAGGCGATTTTGTGCTGTTCAAGCACGAACATTATTTTAAGGAAATAGAAAATGGTACGATCATGATCGACCAGCTGAGATTCGAGAGCCCTTATGGTTTCTGGGGCAGGCTGGTCAACCGGTTTTACCTCGAAAAATACATAACCCGGTTGTTGGAACAGCGGAATGCAGCCATAAAAAAGGCATCAGAAGGCAACCAGTGGAAACAATTTTTATCCCAATGAGCAAACCCAATTTATATACTGTTCTATCCCCGGCCCTGCTGCATCTCTATGACGTAAGCAATACGGTTGTTGTGGTGATCGATGTGCTGCGCGCCACCTCTACCATTGCTACAGCACTTTACAATGGAGCCAAAGAGGTCATACCTGTCGATAGCGTGGAAAGATGCATACAGCTTGGAAAGGAGCTTGAATGCATAACGGCCGGCGAACGCGATGGCCAGGTGGCCCCGGGCCTGCAATACGGAAATTCATCATTTGAATACCCGCGGTCTTTTATCGAAGGCAAAACGCTTGTGCTCACCACTACCAATGGTACCAAGCTGCTGCACATGGCACTTTCGAAGGGTGCAACGGAGATCATTACCGGATCCTTCCTCAACTTTTCTGCTGTTTGCAAGCACCTCATCGACATGAAAAAAAATGTGGTATTGGCTTGCGCGGCATGGAAAGACAAGGTGAATATCGAAGACAGCCTGTTTGCGGGCGCCGTGGTGTCGGCTATTGAAGAGCATTTCGAGATCAATTGCGATGCGTCGAGGGTAGCACAAACCCTGAACAAGGCAGCCGGTAACGATGCCTATGGGTTTATGAAGGCGAATGGCGCCTCTCACTATCACCGGCTCACCAATTTTGGACTGGATAAGGACATCCGTCACTGCCTGACGCCCGACCTTGCCAATGTGCTGCCGGAATATATCAACGGTAAGCTGGTTGTAAAGGGCTGAAAAACAGCGAAAACAAATCATAAAGAGGGTTGGGGATGCTTCCCCAACCCTCTTATTTTTTAACGCAGAAATAGCCGATTTTATCAGGTTTTCTGGAAAGGTTTCTGTTACTTTTGCAGATTGCCTTTCCCGGACCGGGATGGGTTTTATCATATCATCCGGGCTCGAAGGCCGGGCACAGGGAAGAACATATGGCTTCACTATAGACAGGCCGGTTTATACTGGCTATCTCTAAAGTGCTTTTTGTCGCCCGCCGGAAGAGCAAATGCGTCTGCGATGAGATAATGCCGTATCCTGGTCTGATAAAAACAAAAAATCGAAACCTTTGGCCTTACCACATCTGTTGAAATATGTTTATACCCATGGCAGCGATGAAGTGATCCGCAGGGGTAAGAAAATTCACGCCATCGGCTTTGTTGACCTGGTTGAGCACGATGATCTTTTCGGGTCTGCCGTTTTTCGTGTGAAGGACGATAACTATTCCACTTTTTATAAGGTCTATGTATCCAATTACAAGGATGCAAAGACCCTGGCCCTCCGCTGTGCCTGTCCCTATAACCTTGGCGATATTTGCCGGCACGAAGCAGCGGCCCTCATTCGCCTGCAGGAAATGATCGACCGCGGACAGCTCCAGGCCGGCGATGTGCGTTACGACCAGCGTCATACCGTGGCAAAAATGAAGACCATCGACCTCCGGACCATTCAGCTGCTTTCCGGTCCGGAAGTGCTGGCCGAAGCAGAAAAATACCTGAAGACGCAAAAGCCTGTGATAGAATCGGCCAAGGACGAAATGGTGAAAGCCACTGTAACCATAGAGGGCGAAGACTATTCGGTCATCATCAGGCGCAACGAGGAAAGGAATTTCGATACCAGCAGCAATTACCACGACGAAGAGCACCTGCTGGGACTGCCCAAGACTATTGTATTCCTTCACCTGCTCTATACCAAAGGCCAGCATTATTTCGAGACCATAAGAAACTGGGATAAGGAAAAGAACAAGCTGCTGGAGGCCTATGGCTATTCGCTGCAGGATGATCTTTCGGGCAAGTTCGAATTCAATTACAAAGATGGAAAGCCTTACCTGCGGGTGCTTGATGCCTCCATTAAACGCATTGCTGCTCCTCAGCCCTTGCCGAAGCCGGCCTTCGAAAAAGTAGCTACGGTAGAAGAGGAAGAGCCGGCGCAAAAAGAGCAGGTGATCACCAAAAGACTCGGGTTGGTTTTCAATTTCAACAAAACTGCCTATCCTTTTTTCAGCATCGACCTTATTGAGGGCGAAATGGATGAGGAAAACAATTTTGCCGGACATGTACAAAAGCTGGAGCTTGGTAAATATGTGAACACCGATCCTTACAGTGAAAGCGACAAGAACCTGCTGTCACTGGTACGCAAGCTGCAGGATGTGGAGATCAATAAATATGTAAGCCGCAATTCTCCCTTTTCGGGGATATGGGAGAACATCATACAGCAGGAAGGCGATGAGCTCCCCGGCGAAACGAGAAGGCTGATCGTAGAATACCTGTTCCCCAAGCTAAAAAAGCTATTTTCGGAAGGACCCGGCTCACCTGTTTATATGCTGGCCAAGGGAAAAGCCTTTAAAACGGGCAATCTTGAAAGACTGGAAGCGAGCAGCCATTCCCTGGCGCCACAATTCTCCGTGCGTGCCAATGGAACACGCTATGAGCTCGAGTGCTTTGTAAAGCCAGATACGGTGGCATTGCTGCTTAATGAAAACGAAGTGGGCTCTCCCCTTGTTTTTTTGTACAACCACCAGCTTTACGGCTGGCAGAGCACCGAGGCCATCGAAACAGCCGAACAGTTCCTGCCGGACGGGCTCATGACCATCAAAGGCAGCGACTGGGCACAAACCCTTTCGAAGCAGGTTATGCCCCTGACGAAGGAATACAAGGTGGAATTTGACAAGAGCCTTGTTTCGGAAATAAAGGATGGTGAGCCCGAGGTCAAGCTCTTCCTTCATGAAAAAGGCGAATACCTTGTTTTTCAGCCGATCTTTACCTACAAAGGCTATGATACAAAGGCCAGGGATAAGGATGAGCTCATCATCCCTCAGGGCGACAAGGTGATCGTGGTTCACCGCAACCGAGAAGCGGAAGCAGAGTTCATCGAACGCCTTCGAACCCTTCATTCCAACTTCATCAGCTATGACGATGGCGCGGCCCTTGCACTCAAGGGCGCGGAGGTGCTGCGCAACAACTGGTTCTTCCTGTTCGTAGATGCCATGAACGAAGCAAGGACACCGGTCTATGGATTCGAATCGCTGAAGAACTTCAGGTTCAATACGGCCAAGCCTACTACCCATATCTATATCAGCAGCCATACAGACTGGTTCGATGCCAAGGTCGATATCCTTTTCGGCGACCAGAAGGTAAGCGTGGCGGAGGTAAAAAAGGCCCTGGCCAACAAGCAGCAATTTGTGCAGCTGAATGATGGCACGCTGGGCATACTGCCCGAAGAATGGCTGAAAAAATACTCGCTGCTCTTCAGGGTTGGTGAAGGCAGGACCGATAAGCTCAAGCTTTCGCGCTATCATATGAGCGTGATCGACGAGCTGTATGAGAACCGCGACGCGGAAGAGCTCACGATAAAGCTTGAAGAAAAGTACGAACGCATACGCGAGGTGGATGAGATCAAGGAGCTTGAAGCCCCGTCTAACCTGCAACCGATCCTAAGGCCTTACCAGGTAGCCGGCTTTCAATGGCTCAACTACCTGCACGAGGTAAACTGGGGTGGCATCCTTGCAGATGACATGGGTTTGGGTAAAACCGTGCAAGCCCTTTCTTTTCTGCAGCACTATTATGAAAAATATGACGGGGCGCTAAAGGCCCTCGTGGTTTGTCCCACAACCCTCATTTACAACTGGGAGAACGAGATAAAAAAATTCACCCCTTCACTGGGATATTATATCCATCATGGCTCGCTCCGCAGCCGCAGTAAGGAAGACCTCAACCGGCATAATGTGATCATTACTACCTACGGTACGCTGCGCAGCGATATCAAACTGTTTATGCAGCTGCCTTTGGACTATGTGATCCTGGATGAATCGCAGGCGATCAAGAACCCTTCGAGCAAGGTAACGAAGGCTGCTTCCCTGCTGAATGCAAAGCACAGGCTGTGCATGAGTGGTACGCCCCTGCAGAACAATACCTTCGATATCTATGCCCAGATGAACTTCCTGAATCCAGGTATGCTGGGTTCAGTAGAGTTCTTCCGGCAGGAGTTTGCCATACCCATCGACAAATTCGGCGAAACGGAGCAGAAATCACACCTCAAGAAAATATTGTATCCTTTTATTCTCCGGCGTACAAAAGAACAGGTAGCCAAAGATCTCCCGGAAAAAATAGAGACGATCCTTTTCTGCGAGATGGAAGACGAACAGCGAAAGATCTATGATGCTTACCGGAACGATTTCAGGGCTAAGATCATGGGTACGATCGAGGAGCAGGGCATACAAAAATCACAGCTTACCATCTTACAGGGGTTGATGAAGCTGAGGCAGATCTGCGATTCGCCCGCTATTCTTAACGAGCAGGAGCAGTTTCCCAATCACTCTATCAAGCTCGATGAGCTGGCAAGGGAGATCGCAGAGAACATCGGTAATCACAAGGCGCTCATCTTCTCACAATTCCTGGGCATGCTGGCGCTGATCAGGGAAAAGCTTACCAGCCTGGGTGTAAAGTTCGAATACTTCGACGGCAGCACTTCGGCACCCGACCGCGAAAAGGCCATACAAGCCTTCCAGAACGACGAGGAAACCAGGGTCTTCCTCATATCGCTCAAAGCCGGCGGGGTGGGTTTGAACCTTACTGCGGCCGACTATGTGTATATCGTAGATCCATGGTGGAACCCCGCTGTGGAACAGCAGGCCATCGACCGTACGCACCGCATCGGGCAAACGAAGAACATTTTTGCCTACAGGATGATCTGTAAGGACACGATCGAAGACAAGATCATGGAGCTACAGGAAAAGAAAAGACTGCTGGCCAAAGAGCTCATCGCAGACGATGCAACATTTGTAAAAGCACTTACAAGGGAAGATGTGGAATACTTGTTTAGCTAAGTCCGGGTAAGGAGCAATGCCTGAACGAGGTGAAGCAAGTCACTTGAGGTAAACAAATAAGAGCCTGGTCCTGTATGCGGGATGTACAGCTCCATTGCGGCGTTCAAGGGCTTGTGTCCACCGCTTCTAGAAAAATATTCAGTATTTAAGCAGACAGAAAAAACCCCGGAATTTCTCCCGGGGATTTTTTTTATCGTAAAACTCTTTTTTTGGTTGTGGCGTAACTGCTGGCTACGGTTGAGGATCCAAAGAACAGTACGCCCAGGATCGACTTCATAAACCGAAGCAGGTTAAAAGACGGTTTATAATACTCCCGGTAGATGACTACCTCCTGGCGGGCATGAACAATGTTTCTGTTTTTCATTTACTGGATGGTTTATTGTGGAAAAATAGTGTAGAAAAATACGAATTTTTATGGACATAACAAAGCTTTTATATAATTTGCTGTTTCAAACTTGTTAAAAAATCCCATTGCTATGAAAATTGCCAAAACGAAACTGCTTGGCTCCCTGGCCATTATAAGCAGTCTTATGTGCGGGGCACAGGTGAAAGTGCCGGTTACCAACAATGATCTAAGGAATAACCTGGAAAAGATCATTTCCGATTTTCCCAACCATCTTTCTTCCATCAAAGGCGACACGCTGGAAGTGAATCCACAGACGGTCGAGTTTGTTTCGCTGCTCGATTTTAAAATGGCTTCCCAGCATTCCATCACCCAGTACAAATCGGCCAAGCCGGTTTACAGCTGGCAGGCCACGCTTCTAACCACCGAAGAATTCGAAGAGGCGGCCAAAAAATACAAATGGCTTTACAACCAGCTCAAGGTGATGACGGTAAAAATGGAAGGCGGTTATTCTTTCACGCTGAACGGCGAATACGACAAGCCTGACGAGAGCAGGAAGTTTTGCAGCAGCATATTCAAGCTTACGCCGAATGCCAGCAACATTCCAAAGCTGAAAATAGAAGCTTCGATGCAATTCGAGTTCCCTGAATGGAAGGTCAGCATAAGAGTATACGAGCGCGAGCGTGAAGACAATGAGCGTGGAGAGATCTATGGCGAATAAGTCGTGTGCTTATTTGCGATAAATTTTCCCGGCTTTTTGCTTCACCGCAAGCACCCCGTTATTCAGGCCCAACATCCTGTAGAGAGGAAGACAAAAGCAATTGATGCAGGCACTGGTACGAACGCTGGTTTGTATCAGTGCCTTTGTTTTAAAGGCACTGAACAGGGCGTATTAACAAATCAGCTTTCGCGCAGGGGGCAAAGCTTTAGATGCTGTTAATCCCTATGGCTGCTACGTTAATAATGGTTAAAGCGGCTATGCCCGGTGCCCGAAAAGGCTAATTTTGCTTTGATGCATAAACTGCGGAACATAAAGTGGATGCCGGCGCTGATGGCCCTGACGATACTCGCCATTGCAGCCTTCCAGTTCTACTGGCTGCAAAAAGCATATGAGCGGGAGTCGAAGAGCCTGGAGCGGCAAACGAATATCCTGTTCCGTGAAACGATCGCGAGCCTGCAGGCAAACAAGCTGCTCAAGCTTGACCGGCTGCCCGATACCTCAAAGACCCAACGTATAAGGGTGCACAACGAGCTAACCGGCAAAACAATGGTAGTGCGGCCTGTGGACCAGAAGATGGTGAGCATAATTAATGCAATGACACAAAGGGCCAAGGATTCGGGGCAGCGGATCTACCTGCGTAAGATGGAGAACGACACCGTGCGTTATATTACCAAGGGTTTCAGTGGAAGAAGGGAGCGGATGATGCAGTTCCTCTTCGATGTTGATTCGCTGCAGGATTCCATCAGGTTGCGTGAGCTTCAATCTGCCTACGTAAAGCGTTTGGATGAACAGAACCTTAATATACCATTTTCGATCATGCGGGTGCCTACGCAGGAAAACAAAGAGCCCGTGTACAACGAGGTAACCCTCGGGTTTACCAATCCAATAACCTACCGGCTGGAGCTCGGCAGCACATCGGGTTTTTTGCTTAAACGCATCAGTGTGCCCATCCTTTTTTCTGTTTTTCTTGTTGGATTTACATTATTGTCGTTTACGCTCGTCTACCGTAACCTGTTGAAGCAGCGGCGGCTTTCCGATATTAAGAATGAATTCATCAGCAATATCACCCATGAGCTGAAAACACCCATTGCGACGGTGAGCGTGGCTATCGAGGCGCTGCGCAGCTTTAACGCCAATATGGACGCGAACCGCACAAAAGAATACCTCGACATCTCGGCTAATGAGCTCCAGCGGCTTTCACTGCTGGTTGATAAGGTGCTCAAGCTCTCCATGTTTGAGAAAAAAGAGATCGAACTCAAATATGAGCTGCTCGACATGAAGGACCTGGTAGGTGAGGTGACATCGTCGATGCGTCTTCAATTCGAAAAATACAAAGCGGTAGTGAACGTGGACAGCGCGGGCGATACAAGCCTGGAAGGAGACCGTCTTCACCTTGTAAGCGTAATCTTCAATCTTATCGACAACGCCCTCAAATACAGCAATGGCAATCCCCGCATCGATATAGGCATTCGGTCTGCGGGCGACCGGCTCTTGCTAACCATAGCCGATACGGGTATTGGCATACCGGCCGAATACCAGCCGAGGATATTTGAGAAATTCTTCCGGGTACCTACAGGCAACCTGCATAATGCCAAGGGCTACGGTTTGGGCCTTAGCTATGTAGCCCATGTGGTCAGCAGGCACAAAGGCACAATAAATGTGGAATCGGCAGATGGGCAGGGCAGCAGGTTTGTCATCAGCCTTCCCAAGCGAGCTGCCTAATTGGTTATCTTAGTACAGAATCAAATACGATGAGCAAAGCAAAAGTCCTTTATGTTGAAGATGAAATCTTCCTTGCCAAGATCGTAAGCGAAAGCCTGCAGGGACGAGGATATGAAGTGATCCTCGAAGGCGACGGCGGGCAGGCATTGGAACAGTTTATCCGGCAAAAGCCCGATGTATGCGTGCTCGACATCATGCTGCCGAACAAAGACGGCTTCGCCATCGCCGACGAGATAAGGGAAAAGGACAGCCAGGTGCCGATTATCTTCCTGAGCGCTAAATCGCAGACGGCTGATGTGGTCAATGGCTTTAAATCAGGAGCGAACGATTATATCCGCAAGCCTTTCAGCATCGAAGAGCTGATTGTGCGGATAGAGAATGTGCTGAAGCATAAGAACCCGGAAGAAGCAGAACATATCGTGTTGGGACAGTACAGCTTTAACATCAAAAGGCAAACGCTCAGTCACGATTCGGAACAGCGCAAGCTTTCGTACCGTGAAAGCGAACTGCTCCGGCTTCTTTATGAGAACAGGGATAAGATCGTTGAGCGAAGCGATATATTGACCCTGCTTTGGGGAAGCGATTCTTTTTTCAATAGCCGCAATCTCGATGTTTATGTTACAAAGCTCCGCAGCTATCTAAAGCTTGATCCTGCCATAGAAATCATCACCATCAAAGGCATAGGCTACCGTTTTATCATAGGCTGATGGCATGGGATTTTTAACCTGCCTGCCATGGTCTCCAGGAAAACAGGCAAACGATACAGAAAGATCGTGCTTTATACCGCCGGTATACTGCTTTCGGTTTTCCTGCTGCTGGTCGTTTTTGTAGACCGCTACATCGAGCCGCTTTTAAAGGACCGTCTTCACACCCTCATCATAACCGGTTCAGACAGTTTATACACCTATACCCTCGGCGACCTGAGAGCCAATTTTTTTGGCGGTAATGTTGAGGTGGAAAATCTACACGTACGGGTAGACAGCGCCCGGTACGCCCGCCTTAGGGAAAGAGGCTCCTTACCTGCTCTTACCATGCAGCTGGATCTTGACTATGGCCATATCAGGGGTATAAGGGTGATGTCCCTGCTTTTTGGGAAGAAGATCCATATCAGGGAGATCGTTTCGGAGCAGGCCGATATCAGGATAGCCAGGCATATTAGCAACAGCATGAGGGTGGATGAAACCGACCTGCCGCTGTGGAAATCCATCCGTCCGCAAATAGCCAGCATCCAGGTAAACCGGATCAGGATGGAGGGTACAAAGCTGCTTTACCGCCATGCAGACACCTCGGAATCAGTAAAGCTGCAGTTCGACCGTTGCGATGCGCTTTTCAGCGATGTACGGATCGATAGCCTCTCGGCCCTTGATTCTACGCGCATAGGCTTTACAAAAAACATAGATCTGCGCATGCACGATCTTAAATTCAGGACCTTCGATTCAAGCTATAAGATGAAGGCCGAATGGATCACCTACTCTTCCGCAAAACGATCGCTGGAGATCGACAGCTTTAAGCTGCAGCCCACGCTCGACAAGGACAGCTTTTATACGAAGGTCGATCACCAGCAAACCCTGTATTATGTTGAATTTTCAAAGGTGAGGTTTGTGAACACGAGGCTTGACCGGTTTCTGAACAGCAATATACTGGCGGCAGACAGTGTAGTTTTTGAAAAGCCTGATATAAACATTTACACCGACAGGTCTGCAAAGCTGTCTTTTGAAAGCAAGATGGGCAAATACCCGCACCAACTGTTATTAAAGGCAGATCCAAGGATCATGATCAAGGCGATCGAGACCCGCGATGGCAGGCTTACATATACCGAAAAAAGTGCGAAGACGCTTGAAGAGGGAAAGCTCTACCTCGATAAGATGAATATAAGCGCCAATAATATCACCAACGATGCCGCCGCTATTGGCCGCGACCCGGTTTGCCGGGCAAGCCTGTCGGGGGATCTTTTTGGATCGAGCCCGGCAGCCCTGCAATTCAGGTTCAGGCTCGATTCGTCTAACGGCAGCTATGAAGCCGGCGGAAGCATTGGAAGTGTCGGGGCTCAACAGCTATCCCAACTGGCAGAGCCCCTCGCCAATGTACGGATCAATTCATTTGACCTCAGCCAACTGCGCTTCAGCCTGAAGGGACAGGACTACGAGGCCACAGCGGACGTGCAAATGCTGTATAAGAACCTGTCGATAACCCTTAAGCGTACCAATGAAGAAACCGGCAAAACGGAAACAAAAAAATTTCTCACGAAGATTCTCAACAAATTCGTGATCTGGCCCGGTAACCCCGGTCCCGATGGCATTGTACGCCGGTCCTCCGGCGCAAGAGTACTCAGGCTGACGACCCATTCTTTTTTTGGCCTCATCTGGAAAACGATTTTTGCAGGCATGCAGGATATCATGATGCGGTCGGGCCGTTACACATAATGCAGCCTCCAGGTCTGTAACGGCTTTACCTGCCCGGCTGATTTAAACCCTCCTATACACACTTGCCTTGATAACCTTAGTTTTACACCATGCAGAAAATACTGAGGGCCGGGAGAATATTTACAGGAGAAGAATGGCTGCACGATCATGAGATATTGATAGAGAACGGAAGGGTGGCAACAGTTAGGCCATCAGGAGCCGGCGAAAAAGAAGCGCTCGACCTGGGTAATAGCCTTATTGTGCCCTCCTTTGTTGATGTACAGGTCTATGGAGCCGGAGGCCGGCTGCTGTCGGCCTTTCCGCTGCCCGACACGCTGAGGCTTATGCATTCAGTGTTCAGCCGGCAGGGTACTGCTCTTTTCTTACCTACGCTGGCAACCAATGATACGGCTGTTTTCAAGAACGCAATAGACGCGGTTCGTGCTTATTGGGATAGTGGCGGTAAGGGAGTTTACGGACTTCACCTTGAGGGCCCATGGATTTGCATGGAGAAAAGGGGAGCCCACATTGCCGAATGGGTGCGTAAACCTGAGCTTGAGGATGTAAAGGAGCTGCTGCATTATGGGGAGGACGTGATTAAAATGATCACGCTTGCTCCGGAGGTTTGTTCAGATGAAGTGATAGATTTCCTGCTTTCAAAAAACATAGTGCTCTCTGCCGGGCATAGCAATGCCAGCTTCCGGCACTCTATAAAGGCCTTTGACCAGGGTATCAGCGCAGCAACCCACCTGTTTAATGCCATGAGCCCGCTTCACCACCGGGAGCCAGGGCTGGCCGGGGCTGTTATGGACCATGGCGCTGTGATGGCAAGCATCATACCGGATGGAATCCATGTAGACTATGCAGCGCTGAGGATAGCAAAAAAAATCATGGGTGAGCGGCTATTTGCCATCACCGACGCTGTAACCGAAACGAGCGAAGGACCTTACCGGCACCGGCTGGCTACCGACAGGTATGAATGCGAAGGCGTGCTGAGCGGCTCCGCGCTTAGCATGCATAATGCCTTTACCAATCTTGTCAGGCATGGGGGCATTGAAATGGGAGAAGCGCTCAGGATGTGCAGTGTTTATCCTGCAAAATTGCTCGGCTGCACAGAGGACTATGGCCGCATAGGCGAAGGCTCTTTAGCCCAATTCCTGGTGCTGGACCAGGAACTGAACATAAGAGAGGTTGTTACCTTGTAGCTGTTCTTACTTCCAGCATATCTTGCTTACGCCGTCTTGCCTGCTGCAAGAACCAGGTAATGGTGAACATGGGAATGATATCGGTACCGGGAAGCAGCTCCTCGAGAAAATTGAGTCCGCCGCCTAAAAAGCCCTTAAAGCCCCCAAAGGTTTTCATGTAAATGAGAGCAGAGATCGGCGCCCAGGCCAGGTCGAATATTTCGCCAAAAAATGGCAGGGCAAAGCTGGCATAACCAAGCAGGTCCATAACCAGGCAAAAGGCCAGCGAAGGCATGGGCTTTTGCTTAACCGGAAGGTATTGGGTTCTTGTACCCGGAAATAGTAATCTTTTCAATTTGGTTCACACCGCGGTTTTTTCCGAGGCAGCTATATAGACGTGACCTGGAAACATACCGTTGTACTGGCATGCTTCTTTAAGAAAATCTTCGCAGATGCGGCGTAATCTTTATATCGGGACCTCGGGATGGAGCTATAAGCATTGGAAGGAGCTGTATTATCCCTCCCGCCTGCCGTCCACACGTTGGCTGAAGCACTATTCAGAAGAGTTTGGAACGACCGAGATCAATGGAAGCTTTTACAAGCTACCCTCGGTTGAAACGGTGATGACCTGGGTCGGACAGGTTCCTGATGATTTTATATTCTGTCCTAAGATGAGCCGTTACCTCACCCATATGAAAAAGCTTATGGACCCGGAGGAGCCGCTGGAGCGCTTTTTTTCGGTATTCGGGCATATGCGCCATATGATGGGCCCGGTGCTGGTTCAGCTGCCGCCGGTACTTGGCTTCGACTACGAAAGAGCCGAAGCGCTTTACAGGCTTATGAGAAAGAGTTATCGCAGTTACCAGTTCGTGATAGAGGTACGGCACAATAGCTGGCTTGATGATGATAGCCTCAACCTGATGGCGAAATATGAGATCGGCCTGGTGATCTCGCAGTCGGCTGATCATTTTCCTTATTCAGAAATGGTCACCGCAAAGAATGTCTACATCCGCTTTCATGGTCCGGGAGAACTTTATGCTTCTGCATACAGCGAAGAGCTGTTAAGCGGCTATGCAAAAAAGATCGGCAACTGGATAAAGGATGGACATGTGGTTTGGGCCTATTTCAACAACGATATGAATGGCTATGCGGTGGAGGATGCGCGCAGGCTGAAACTGATATTAAAAGAGTTTATATAGAAAACTGTCCAGGCCAGGTGTAAAAGATAAAGAGCAATGAAGTGATCCATTGCTCTTTACTGTGTTTTCAAAGGTCATCATCATCTTCGTCGTCGTCAATGTCGTCGTCTGCGTCGATCACAAGATCATCTTCGTCAATATCCGCATCATCAATGTCATCTTCGAGCTCAACATCATACTCTTCCTCATCGCCAACTGCTTCATCTTCGTCGCCTAAGATCAGATCCTCTTCTTCCTCGTCTTCGTCTTCATCATCCGGAGCATAGTTTCCGTTCACAGGGTGGGTATCATGACCGGGAAGTGGCTTTTCGATCAGCACATTGCTGGTACCGCGGGCCGCCTCGCCGGATGCATTATTCTCCAGGGTATCGGTATAGTCTTTTTCAAGTGAACTTTCCACAAGCATTTGTCTTTCCATAAAACGGCCTTTTGCTAAGTAGATAAAAAAGACGTGCCAGAAATGGTCTTAGCATAATAAATGCTGGGTCAACCAATTATGCATAAGGTTTATCGATGAGGGCTTAGCCAGTTGAGGATTTTTTTGCCAGCAGCATATCGCTGTACGATCCGGATAGGAACTCATCCTTCGAAAAGCCCAGCAGGTGGGCATAAACGTTACATTGCTGCTGCAATGCCGCGATACCGATGCTGCCATCTGAATCGATCGCTTCTACTTCAACGAAACTGCCCAGGCCCCTCACCTCATCGAAATGGAATTTTACATTATCGATGAAATAGATCTTTCTCATTTTATCAACCACGACCTTGATGCCAAGAGCAGCAGTAAGCAGCCGCTTTAATGAGCTGCCCGGCTGGTGCTGATAAAGGATCACCTTTGATTCCCTGGCCCCGGCGGTATCGGCGCGGTCGTAGTGTATCAGGGCGTTCTCTATGGAGCCTTCGCGCAGCTTAAGTCTTCCGTAAGGAGCATGAAAATAGGTGTCAACCTGGTGGTCGGTACCTATGTATCGCGGAGCCTTTTCCAGCAGGCTTTGTTCGGCTGCCCTGATATTGCTGCAAGCCGCTTTAAATTCGTAGTTGATATGCATTCGCGGTTTTTGACAAAGAAAGGGCAATGGCATAATTTTTTGAGCTTTCGCAGAAACTACTCTTATGCCAATACGTACGGGCCTGCTGCCGCTCTTTTTTTCGCTGGCTTTGCTCAGCTCCTGTATTTCGCAGAAGAAATACCAGGCTGCGCTTGACAGGGAACAAAGCCTGATGGCAAAGCAATCGGTGCTATCGGATGAGATAGCACAGCTGAAAACGCAGATAGAATCGCTGCAAACAGACAATGCAAGATTGGTGAAGCAGATTGATGATGCCATGAAGCGCGCATCGGAGGCATCCGGCCAGGCCAATCTGACCCAAAAACAGCTCGAAGCAGAGCAGAAGCGGCTTTGGGATCTGCGCCGTATGCTGGACCAGCAGCGGCAAACGGTGGAGGGCCTGCGCAAGAAAATGGCCGATGCACTTGTAGGTTTCAATTCGAACGAGCTCCAGGTATTTGTCAAAGGGGGAAGGGTATATGTAAGCCTGCAGGAAAACCTTCTTTTTCCATCGGGAAGCGCGGTTGTCAATCCCAAAGGAAAAGAAGCCCTTGGTACGCTTGCACAGGTGCTGAATATCAATCCCGATATTAATGTGGTGGTGGAAGGGCATACAGACTCTATCCCCATCAAAGGCCGCTATGAAGACAACTGGGCGCTGAGCGTAGCACGTTCAACTGCGATCGTACGCATACTGACCGATACGTACAAGGTAGATCCTATCAGGGTTACCGCCAGTGGCAAAAGCAAGTATGAGCCTGTGGATGTCAATCTCACTGCCGAAGGCCGTCAGCGCAACCGTCGCACTGAGATCATTCTCGCGCCCAAGCTTGATGAGCTCATGCAGCTGCTGCAAACCCCGGTAGACCAGGCTGGAACACAATAAAGGAGCCGCCCGAGCGCTTTTGCCGAAGCTGCTTGGGGCGGCCTTCATCATAAATACAACGAGGTATGGAAGATCTTTTTTCAACGAATATTGCGGTGAATGACCAGAATATCGTTTACAGGGTAGTGTTTGATGCCGAGAAGTATACTTTCCTGTCGGAAGCGGATCAGAAAGAATTTGGCTCTTTCTCCTTTCGCAGGGAGCACGACCAGTGGATGGACCAGGAGCTTCTTCCGCCGGATATAAAAAAACAGGCAGTTGATGCGCTCGAGCGTTACCTGCTGAAACAGCATTGATCCACCTGTTGCTGCGGGCTGATGATGAGCTAAAGCCTCATACCGTTCATCAGGCCATTACGGCCACCATGGAAAGAACGGTATTGGCAAGGGCCGCATCGCCATTTATGACCAGTTTGTGAATCACATCCTGTGGCCTCAGGCTTTTAGAAAAAAGCTTCCAGGCAGTGTCTGCGTCCATGATAACCTCTGCAGTGACCGGCCCGGGTTCGCTTTGAAATAAGTTCCAGCCTTCATTCTGCCTGATAATTGTACAGCTGTTCCCGATAGAGGGGTCGACGGTAAGCCTTACTGCCGTGCCTTCGGGTGCATCGGTATCGCGGAAGGCATGTGGAAGCCC
The DNA here is from genome assembly GCA_035761965.1 of Flavisolibacter sp. Classification (GTDB taxonomy): domain Bacteria; phylum Bacteroidota; class Bacteroidia; order Chitinophagales; family Chitinophagaceae; genus Flavisolibacter. The sequence continues at coordinate 21,002 of DASTPZ010000011.1, forward strand.
ATGCATGAATGCCTGTATAAAAGGCTGAAACAGCTCCTTTGTCATAATGCCCGGCTTGTTTACAGCGTCGCGGATCTGCTGCTGGTGCAGCCATTTTTCGGTATACTCGCGGGCAATGTGCATCCAGTTAAGGCTCTCGTTCTCACCCGCCCAGGCCACCGGAAAGATGGCCGTATCCATGGGGTCCAGCGAGATAAAATGGTCCGAAACAGCTTTGCCCGTGGCCTCGTGCAGCAGGATCAGGATACCGGGACTGATCCGCCGGGCTGCCTTCACCCAATCTGCATTGAGCTCATTCAGCCAGTGAACAAGACCGGAATAAGAAACAGCTTCGGGTGGCGGTACTTCGCCAAAATATTTGTCGCGCTGGATGGAGAGAATCCTGATGTTACCATCGAGCAGGTGTGCAGCCACATCCTTGACTTTCCAGGCCTTTGCTACGGTTTGCAGTTGCCACTCATCCGGCCCGAGGCTGCGCAGCAGCTCCATGAGCTTTTGATCGAGAAGGGGAAAAAGATGCTTGACGGAAAGGGGAGGCAGCTTGGTCATGCGTGAAATTAAGAAGCTAGGGCTGGGCCTGATCGAATTCTCCTCTTTTTTTCATCTGGTGCTCAAGAACAAAGGTTCCAAGCGGCAGCAGCGAGGCAATAAAGGCCTTGACCAGGAAGCCGAAATTTTTATCCAGGGCTACTTTTACCTCGTATGAGAGCGCCAGGAAAACGACAAAGAGTATTCCATGAGCCCAGCCTGTAACCTGCACAGCCTCGGGCAAACCGGCAAAATATTTCAGCGGCATGGCAATAAGCAGCAGCACAAGAAAGGAGATTCCCTCGGCTATGGCGATCCTTCTGAACCAGGTAAGGAGTGATTTAGGCTTCACGGTTAAGCGCTTTAATGGCTAATAATTCACGATCTGTTCTTCGATGGCTTCCGGAATTGCCCGCCATTCGTATTGCTGGTTGCGCAGCTGGGCTTCAAAGCCCGCTTCCCTGATGGCATCCTGTATGGTGCGATAAGTAAAGCGATGCGGTGCACCGGCTGCGCTCACGACGTTCTCTTCGATCATGATGGAGCCAAAGTCGTTGGCACCCGCATGAAGGCAGAGCTGGGCAGTTTGTTTGCCAACCGTAAGCCATGAGGCCTGGATGTTCTTTACATTAGGCAGCATGATGCGGCTGATGGCGATCATGCGGATGTACTCCTCTGGTGTGGTAAGGTTATGAACACCCCTGATACGGGTGAGCAGGGTATCGACGTCCTGGAAGGTCCAGGGTATAAAGGCCAGAAAACCTTTGGCATCAGCAGGCTTTTTGGCCTGCACCTCCCGAATCCTTACCAGGTGCTCAAACCTTTCGGCAATGGTTTCCACATGACCGAACATCATTGTGGCAGAGGTGGTTATGTGGAGCTTATGTGCTTCGTGCATGATGGCCAGCCATTCGTCGGCCCCGCACTTGCCTTTGGAGATCAGGCGTCTCACCCTGTCTACCAGTATCTCCGCACCTGCGCCGGGTAATGAATCGAGGCCGGCTTCCTTCAGTGCTTTAAGCACATCGTGATGGCTCATTTTTTCAAGCTTGCAGATATGGGCAACTTCGGGCGGTCCAAGCGCATGCAGCTTGATCTCCGGGAACTCCTGCTTGATCTGGCGAAAGGTGTTTGTATAAAAATCAAGTCCGAGTTCGGGATGATGGCCTCCCTGCAACAGCAGCTGGTCGCCGCCGTACCGGATGGTCTCCCTGATCTTTTGCCTGTATACAGGCATTTCGGTAATATAGGCTTCGGGGTGACCGGGTATGCGGTAAAAATTGCAAAACTTGCAATTGGCTATACAAACATTGGTTGTATTAACATTCCTGTCGATCTGCCAGGTGACCTTCCCATGCGGCACTTGTTTTTTACGCAGCTCATCCGCCACGTACATCAGGTCGGTAAGAGGTGCTTGCTCAAACAGGAACATGCCTTCCTCCATGGTCAGGAATTCGAACTGGAGGGCTTTATCATACAAATCGGGTAGATGCATAGCGCCGCGAAATTACAAAGGAAGAACAGTAAACCCCATAAATGGTTGAACCTGCCCTGGAGGCTTACCATAATTTTAATAGATTAGCTTTGAGATGCATATGGCTGTTTGTTGTGCAAAGCCATTCAATATGAAACGATTGCTGCTTGTTATATTGATGCTGATCCGGACTGTGCCTCTGATGGCGCAGGAAGAGTTCATAGAACCATCGAGGTTCCTTACCTCTCTGAAATTCAGGCAGCTCACTGGCGGTGTTATCCTGTTCAATGCGAAGCTTGACCCTTTCCCGGATACGCTCAATCTCATACTCGATACAGGCAGCGGCGGCATATCCCTGGATTCAAGCACAGCTTTGTATTTCGGACTTAAGAGCACGCCTTCAAACCGCATCATCAGGGGTATTGCAGGCATAAAGCCGGTGAGCTTTATCAACGGCCGCACCCTGCAGCTGCCCGGATTGTCTATAGACAGCCTCAATTTTCATGTTAACGACTACTCGATCCTGCACGCCGTATATGGCGAAAGGATCGATGGCATCGTAGGTTATTCTGTGCTGAGCCGCTATATCATCAAGGTAAATTACGACAGCCTCAAAATAGAGTTCTGGAGCCTGGGCGCCCTCAAATATCCCAGGGGTGGCTTCCTGCTCAAGCCGGCGATCAATTCCATCCCGGTACAATCGGCCAGGGTAAGGGACGAGTCGACGGTAACAACGCGTTTTCTTTACGATATGGGAGCCGGGCTGAACATGATGTTCTCCAATGACCTGCTGCGCGACAGCAACCTGCTGCGTAAAAAAAGGAAGCTTTACACCAAGGAGGCCGAGGGCCTGGGCGGAAAGATAGACCTGCATATGACGGTGATCAAAGAGGTAAAGCTGGGTCCTTACAGGTTCCGAAAGGTGCCGGTATATGTTTTCGATGATGTGTACAATATCACCTCCTATCCCCACCTGGGCGGACTTATCGGCAACGACCTGCTGAGGCGCTTCAATGTTATCCTCAACTACGATAAAAAGGATATTCACCTGGTGCCCAATTCTCATTTCAAGGAAAACTTCGACTACGCTTACACCGGCATCGAGTTCTATTATATGGATGGACAGGTGATCATCGGCGATGTGGCTAAAGGCTCACCCGCAGAAAAAGCCGGTCTGAAGGAGGAGGATGTGGTAATTGCCATCAACAACAGCTTTCAGCAAAGCCTGCAGCAATACAAAGCCGCCATACAGGTACCGGGAGCCAGGATAAAGATCATAGTCGCCAGGGATGGCAACCTCATGGAGTTCGAGCTGAGGGTGAAATCCATCCTTTAAGCCATAAGGCAGGCCCGGCATCGGTTGTATGATGCTGCCTGGACGGGCCGGATGGAACAGGTGATTTCCAAGGTCAAGGTTCCTTAACTTTGTACAATCACTTGCTGCTTTTGGGGATACCTTTATAGCCAGCCGGGGCAGACTGTTTTCTCCGGCACAACTTTCATTATCAATAAAACTGAAAAATCTGTGGTCAATTTTGAGCGTTTTACTTTATCCAATGGATTAAGGGTGATTGTGCACCGCGATACATCCACGCCTATGGCGGTGGTGAACGTGATGTATGATGTTGGAGCCAAGGATGAGGATCCATCAAGGACCGGCTTCGCCCATTTGTTCGAGCACCTCATGTTCGGGGGTTCGGTTAATATACCGGTATACGACGAGCCGCTGCAGATGGCAGGAGGTGAGAACAATGCCTATACCACCAACGACCTCACCAATTATTATATACAGCTGCCGGCTGAAAACCTGGAAACCGCGTTCTGGCTCGAAAGCGACAGGATGCTGTCGCTGGCCTTCAGCGATAACAGTCTTGAAGTGCAGAGAAAGGTGGTTTGCGAAGAATTCAAGGAACATTATCTCAACAAGCCTTATGGCGACGTGTGGCACAAGATGAGGGAGCTGGCCTACCAGGTGCATCCTTATAAATGGATGACCATCGGCAAAGAGCTTTCGCATATCGAAACCGCCGGCTTGCAGGATGTAAAGCAGTTCTTTTTCAAGCACTACCGACCGGTGAACGCCATCCTGGTAGTAGCAGGCAATGTAACGGTTGAGCAGGTAAGAAGCCTCGCCGAAAAATGGTTTGGGCCTATAACACCGGGCGACCGCTACGAGCGAAAGCTGCCGGAGGAACCAAAGCAATCGGTTGCCAGGAAGCTGGAGGTGCGTGCCGATGTGCCGCTGGACGCGCTCTACAAGTGCTGGCATATTTTTCCGCGTATGGACCACCGCTATTATGTTTCGGACCTTATTACCGAAGTGCTGAGCGGCGGCGGATCATCGCGTTTGTTCCAGGCGCTGGTAAAGGAGCAGAAGCTGTTCAGCAATATCGAATGTTACCACTTTGGTACAGTGGATGCAGGCTTGCTTACGATAGAAGGAAAGCTGGTGAAGGGTGTGAAGATAGAAGATGCGGAGGCTGCGATAAACAAGGTGCTTGACAGGCTCAAGGCCGAAAAAATCCCAGAAGCAGAACTGCAGAAGGTAAAGAACAAGACTGAGAGCATGATTGCTTTTGAGGACATGAGCGTGATGAACAGGGCCAACAGCCTTGCATTCTATGAATTGCTGGGTGATGCCAACCTCATGAACTCGGAGCTGGACCGCTATAACAAGGTAACCGTGGACGATGTGCAGCAGCTGAGCAACGAGATATTCAGGGAAGAGAATTGCAGCACGCTTTATTACTGCTCAAAAAATTAGGAAGAGAATTTACAAACAAGAACAATTGATGATCAACAGAACAATACCCCCGGCTATAAAAGATGCAGTGGAATTTGACCTTAAGCTGAAGCCTTACGAAAAATTTACACTCAGCAATGGCGTCGATCTTTATTCGATCGATGCGGGAGCGGAAGAAGTATTGCAGATAGAATGGGTCTTCTATGCCGGCAACTGGTTCGAAAAAAACAACCTGGTGGCCGCCAGCACCAATTTCCTTCTCAAGAACGGCACAAGCGGCAAAACGGCTTTTCAGCTGAACGAGCATTTTGAATACTATGGCGCTTATGTGAACCGAAACTGCTATAATGAAACGGCAACCATTACCCTGCACTGCCTGGCCAAACACCTGGAGGCCCTGCTGCCCGTGATAAGGGAAATGCTCACAGATGCGATCTTCCCCGAGGAAGAAATTGCCATCTATAAACAGAACATGAAACAGCGGCTGAACGTAAACCTCAAGAAAGGTGATTTTGTGGCCGGCCGGCTGATCGATGCCTATCTCTACGGCGAAAAGCATCCGTATGGCCGCTATACACGCTTCGAGGATTTTGATGCCGTTGACCGGGAGACCGTTCGTCAATTCTACAACCAGTATTACCAGCAGGGTAAGATGATCCTGTTTGCAGCGGGCAGGCTTCCCTCCAACCTGGGCGAGCTGCTGAACCGCTATTTCGGTGATCTAAGCAATCAACCTGTGGCATTGGCCGACTTAAGACCGGAACCGGCGACAGAAAAAAAATACAGGATCATCAACGATCCTGAGGGTGTTCAGGGTGCCATCCGTATGGGATCGCCCTTCCCTAACCGTCATCACCCCGATTTCATAAAGGTGCAGGTGCTCAATAACCTATTCGGGGGCTTTTTCGGGTCAAGGCTCATGAGCAATATCCGCGAGGAGAAGGGTTATACCTATGGCATATACAGTTATCTCGAAAACCATATCCAGCAAAGTGCATGGGTGGTGAGCACGGAGGCTGGCCGCGATGTGTGCGAAGCAACCATCAAGGAGGTTTACAATGAAATGGAGATCCTGCGGAATGAGCCCGTGGACGAAGAGGAGCTGCTGCTGGTACGCAACTATATGATGGGATCGATACTGGGCGACCTGGACGGCCCTTTCCAGATCATCAACCGCTGGAAGACCATTATCCTCAATGGGCTTGGAGAGGATTATTTCTACCGCCAGATCGACACCATAAAAAAGGTAAATGCAGAGGAGCTGCAGGCGCTGGCCAACAAATACCTGAGGGAAGAAGCTTTTTACGAGCTGGTGGTCATCTAGAGCGAAGCGTTGATAGCGCAGGACGAATGCTATGCGAGGCATAAACATCTTTGTACCTTTAGTGTAAATAACCGGTCATGGGATTTATTGTCAAAGTGCTCATTACTGCCGTTGCGGCCTACCTGGCTGCCTCTCTGCTGCCAGGCGTAAACATCACGGATATAAAGACCACGGTAATCGTAGCCCTGGTGCTTGCCTTGCTGAACAGTTTCGTAAAGCCGATCCTTGTTATACTCACCATCCCAATAACCATTCTAACCCTTGGTCTTTTTTTGCTTATCATCAACGCGCTCATGGTAAAATGGGCTGCCTCCCTGATAAGCGGCTTTCATGTTGATGGCTGGTGGTCGGCGCTTTTATTCAGCCTGATCGTTTCTTTGGCCAGCTATATCATTGAAGGAATTACCGGAAGGGGGGATTAATTTCAACTTGATCATTCATGGAGTTCAACAGAAGAGCGTTAACCAACGAGCAGCTATTGCTTATCTACGAGAACCTTTTGTGGCCGCGCCTCATAGAGGAGAAGATGCTTGTGCTGCTGCGGCAGGGCAGGATATCGAAATGGTTCAGCGGCATAGGACAGGAGGCCATCTCCGTAGGGGCCACACTTGCCATGCAGCAGGACGAATGGATCATGCCCCTGCATCGCAACCTCGGTGTTTTCACCAGTCGCAAGATGCCGCTCCACCGTTTGTTCAAGCAATGGCAGGGTGCGCAGGACGGCTATAGCAAGGGAAGGGAAAGAAGCTTTCATTTCGGAACGGCGGAACATCATATCTGTGGTATGATCTCCCACCTGGGTCCGCAGCTGGCCATAGCCGATGGCGTGGCCCTGGCCTATAAGCTCAGGAAACAGAATAAAGTAGCGCTGGCATTTACCGGCGATGGCGGAACCAGTGAAGGCGATTTTCATGAAGCGCTCAATGTAGCTGCGGTATGGGACCTGCCTGTAATTTTTGTGATCGAGAACAATGGCTATGGTCTCAGCACGCCTGTGAACGAACAATACCGCTGCGCCCAGCTAAGCGACAGGGCAAAAGGCTATGGCATGGAGAGCATCGTGATAGACGGCAATAATGTGCTGGGTGTGTATGATACCATAAAAGGCGTAAGGGATTATTGCATCCAGAACCAAAAGCCTTACCTGGTAGAATGCATGACCTTCCGCATGCGTGGCCACGAAGAAGCAAGCGGTATCAAGTATGTGCCCAAGGACCTGCTGGAACAGTGGAGCTTTAAAGATCCCATTAAGAACTTCGAGCAATTCCTGCTTGCCGGAGATGTGATTTCGGCAGAAGAGATAGAGGCCATCCGCAACAAACAGAAACAGCAGATAGAGGAAGAGCTCAGGATCGGCTTCGGCAGCAGCCCGGTGGTGGTCAGAACCGCATCCGAACTGGACGATATATATGCACCATCTCCCATCAGTAAAGTTCTGAAGGAGTCCGCTCCACTAGAAGGACGCTCGCTCCGCCTGATCGATGCCATCAAGGAAGGCCTGCAGCAAAGCATGGAGCAGCATGCCAACCTTGTGCTTATGGGGCAGGACATAGCCGAATACGGGGGAGCATTCAAGATAACAGAAGGTTTTGTAGAAAGCTTCGGAAAGGAGCGCGTACGCAATACGCCGCTTTGTGAAAGTGCCATCGTGGGCGCCTGCCTGGGACTTTCACTTGAAGGCTATAAAAGCATGATGGAAATGCAGTTTGCAGATTTTGTAACTGTAGGCTTTAACCAGATCGTGAACAACCTGGCCAAGATCCATTACCGCTGGGGGCGTAATGCCGATGTGGTGATCAGGATGCCTACTGGCGGCGGCGTGGGTGCGGGTCCTTTTCACAGTCAGAGCAACGAAGCCTGGTTCGTGCATACGCCAGGCCTCAAGGTGGTGTATCCTTCCACCCCGGCGGATGCCAAGGGTCTGCTGATCGCGGCCATCAACGACCCCAACCCCGTTATGTATTTCGAGCACAAGGCGCTTTACCGGAGCGTGAGCGGACCGGTGCCTGAAGCATATTACGAGGTGGAGATCGGTAAGGCAAGACAGGTACAGACAGGCAATGATCTTTCCATCATTACCTATGGCAGCGGTGTGCACTGGGCTGAAGAATATGCTGCTGCCAATCAAGATATCTCCATCGATATCCTTGATCTGCGTACGCTGCTTCCTCTGGATTACGAGGCTATTGCGGCTTCGGTGAAAAGAACGGGCAAGGTGCTGCTGCTGCACGAAGACACGCTCACCGGAGGCATTGGGGGAGAGATAGCCGCCTGGATATCCGAAAACTGCTTTGAATACCTCGATGCGCCCATACTGAGGTGCGCTTCGTTGGATACGCCGGTTCCATTTAACCTGGAGCTTGAGCAGAATTTTCTGGCAAAGAGCAGGCTCGATGCAGCTGTTCAGAAGCTGATGGCCTATTGAAGATTTTTCAAATACGCTTGAGCACAATAACGCCGGCCTCTTCCCGGTCTGTTGTGTCAGCTTTTCCAACACGGAAATAAACTCCGCTCATCAGGCTGTTTTCTGTATTGGTGATGGCCCTGATCTCCCAGGTATCCTGCGGATAGTCGGGCAGCTCGAACCGGATCCTGACCGAATCGCTGGCAAGGCGGTCCCAGGTGATGGGCGAGGGTGGAAAAGGGCTTATGATCTCTTTGCTTGATGCATCAAGCTGTCCTTTGAGATCGTGGGAAAGGAAAAACTGCAGTGAGAAAAAAGAAAGCCGGTCAGAGATCTCCACATCCTTCCATTTTCCTGCATACTCGGGCCGCGGGCGGGGCTTTTCTTCGGCCTGTACGTCTTCTTTGCTGCAGGAGGACATAGCCAATGCGGCAAACAGGGCAATCGACAAAATGGGGAATGTTCTCATAATCCGGGTATTTGTTGAATTCTTAAAAAAATCATTCCCGCCGGCAGGCAAAGAAAGGAATAAAAAGCGGTACAGGGCACCGCTTTTAGTTGAAGAAACCGTCCGACTAATGATATAATGAGTTCGAGGATTAAATGTAGGGTACTAGATCAGGGTACAGGATCGGGGGTACGGGGGTACGTGCGATAGTTTAAGGTTTGACCAGCATAACTTCTTTGGTGTTTGATGGGTTATACTTAACGACCAGGGTTCTGCCGATGTGCATCTGGCTCAGATCCACAAAGGATAAGATCTCGTTGGCTTCGGTTACAAAGTTCCGTCCTGTGCGTGGCTGCACCTTCATCTGAAGCTTTATCTGGGGCAGATTGTTCACATACAGGCCTGTCTGCTGCATGTTGAGCAGCACGGCTTCTGCTTCAACTCCTTCCCGGTTCAGTCTTTTGCTCATCTTCGATCTTTCCATCAGCGGGGAAACGGCACTGCGTAAAAAGACCAGAACGATCACCAGGGTCAGGGACATTATCACTATCGGGAGCAGCATATCTTTCTTTCTGATTTCGTTACCAACTGTTGACACAACAAAGAAAGCAACAGGATGCCGTGTAATTGAAATGCGTTTAGCCAATGGTGTATTTGGACCAGCAAATGGCGGGAAAGAGGATATAAGTTCCTTCTGTAGGTTGTACAGGGGCCATCTCTAACGCAGGTTAAGCTGTTTTTGCACCTCTTCTTTTTTCCTGCGCGATACTTCAACCTTACTGCCATCGGTAAGCAATACAAATTCATTATCGCTGCTCAGGCGGGTAATATGCTTCGGGTTAACCAGGTGGGATTTATGCGTGCGGATAAAGCTGAACTCTTCTAGCATTTCTTCAAAATGCTTCAGGGTTTTAGAGGCGATGAACGGTTTTTTATTTACCAGGTGAATATGGGTATAGCTCCTGTCTGCTTCGAGTCGCAGGATGTCGTCGATCATAAAGAAATAAAAGCCTTCCGCCGAGGGAACAGCGATCTTGAAATCCTTCACTTCTTTTTTGCTGATGTTCTCCACCAGGTTCTGGTAAAGATCCTGCTGGGGGCTTGTGGATTCTCTTTTGTCGAGGTGCCGCTGCACGGCAGCCTGCAGCTCGTCGGGGTCTACCGGCTTGAGCAGGTAATCGAGGGCGCTGAAGCGGATGGCCTGTATGGCATACTGGTTATAGGCTGTTGTAAAGATCACATCGAAAAGCGGCTCTTTCACCTCGATAAGGAACTGGAAGCCGTTCTTATGCGGCATTTCAACATCGAGAAACACGATATCGGGCTTGTACACCGAAAGAACATCCAGGGCCGCGTCAACCGAGTCGGCCTGCCTTATCTCGCTTATCTGGGGAACAAAACTTTCCAGGTAATGCCTAAGCACATTGCGGGCCTTTACTTCGTCGTCGATAATCAATACTGTGATCATGATCAGGTTGCTTTTAGATAAGTTGATAATTCTATAACGACCCTTGTGCCCCTGGCAATACCGGCATCGTCGTATTTGTCGACAATCTCCAGCACCGCGTGCTGGCCTTGCTTCTGCAATAGGTCAACCCTGTCCTGCGAGATGCTCATGCCCTTGGACACATGCCTTTTGGTTTTGCTCTGCTGCTGCTTCAGCTCCAGGGCTTTTTGCCGCCCTATTCCATTGTCGTCGATGGTGCACCGGAAAACGTCCTCGTTGATCCTTGTAAAGCAGATATTGAGCTTGCGGTCATCATCCTTGTGCATCAATCCGTGCCAGAGCGCATTTTCCACGTAAGGCTGGAGCAGCATGGAGGGAATGAGTATTTCGTCGGCTTCCAGGTCTTCCTCCACATGTATCCGGTAGTCGAAGGATTTTTCGAAACGCATGTGCTCGAGTGAGAGATAAAGCTCAAGCACCTCTATCTCCTCGGCCAGGGTCACCATCACCCTGCCTGAATTGTTAAGGACTGAGCGGAAAAGCTTGGAGAATTTATTGAGATAGAGGCTGGCCTCACCATACTTTTCGGTAACGATGCACTCCTGTATGCTGTTCAGGCAATTGAAGACGAAATGTGGGTTCATTTGCGCCCGCAAGGCCATGAGCTGGCTTTCAGCCAGCAGCTTCCTGATCTCAAGCAGCTGTATCTGGCTGTCCTTGGCAGCTGCTTCGGCTTTGGCTTCGGCAATTTTATTGGCGCTGATGGCGGCAATGGTGGAAAGAGCTTTTACATGGTCATCGGTGAAAAAGTTGCGCTGCGGGTGTTCCGAATCGATCACGCCTATGGTTTTTCCTTCATGCACAATCGGAACGGCCAGTTCGGAAAGCCGCTGGTTATCGTCAACGATATAACGGCTGTCGCGCGTGGTGTCTTTTACAACAACCGGTTTGCGCGTGAGCGCGGCCGTTCCCACTATGCCCTTGCCAACCGGGATATCGAGCGGGTCCTGGATCTCGTGCTCCCTCGGGTTCTTTGGCCCATAGGCAGCCTTTTGCACGAGCAGGTTGCGCTTTTCGTCGAGCAGGTAAACTACGCAGTCTTCCAGCTTGAGCTGCGCAATGCAATTGCGGGCGATATCCCAGCATATCTCGCTTATGGAGTTTTCGCCATAAAGCGAATTGGCAAAATAATCGATGGTCTCCTCAAAGCTTTTTTTCCTTTTTCTTTTTTGCACAATGCGGAATGCCCAAATGGCCAGGCAGGCAACCAACAAGGTGGTAAGGGTAATGAACCAGGACGTTTTCCAGAACGGAGGATGGATATTGATGGTGACAGGGCGACCCTCTTTCCAGATGCCTGAGCTATGCAGGGCCCTGATGCGAAGCGTATAGATGCCCGGCGGCACATTGGTATAGCTCGCTGTATTCTTGGCGCTGTATTTCCAGTCTTTATCAAGCCCTTCGAGCTGGTAGGCATAGCGGATGGCTGCCGTTTCATGAAAATCGAGGGCTGAAAAATCGAAAGAAAAAAAGTTCTCGTTGTGCCTGAGCCTGATCTCTTCGATATCGTAAGGCGACTGTCCGAGGTTGCGGGGTTTGTCGAACACGGTAAAATCGACCAGGTGCGGTGCAGGTATTTCGGTCGACGTTCTGAAACGCCTGGTATCTATAACACAGAAGCCGCGGGTGGTGCCTATCCAAAGACTGCCATCTGCAAAAAGGCTCGCCGACCTGCGGTAGATGCTGCTGTGGGGCAACAGTGTGTTGAGGTTGAAGGCATAGGCCTTGCCTGTTTGACGGCTAAGCCTGATGACTTCGGTGGCCGTTGTGATCCATACAAAATCGCCGTCCTGTGTATTGATATTGTACACTTCCTGGGAAACCGTAGGAAGGCTTATGGCCTTTGAGGTCTTCGCCCGCGGGTCGTACTGTACAAGGCCTTTGGGCGTTGCCAGCCAGAGCTGGCCGCCCCCATCGATGTGGATGGCGGAGATGTAGCCATTCTTTTCATCGGCAGCATAGATATGGCGGGTTGCTCTTTTCTGCAGCAGGTCGTATTCATACAGTTCTCCCTCGTAGGCTTCCAGCCATAGCTTTTTACCAATGGGGTCTTCGGCAATGCACCCTATATCAGTGAACTGGTAAAGGGGGTCCTCGTCGGTTGCGTTGTCCTTGTATTCGCACCTGCCTGTACGCCAGTCGAACCTTGCCGCCCTGTCGTTGACCAGTACCAGCTCGTTGGTGGAGGTATGCTTTAGCTGCAGTACCTGGTTGGTGAACAGCGCATAGGGATCGATCTTACCTTTTTCGGGACGTACAAAACGATTGAACGCACCGGTGCGGCGGTTGTAAATGGAAAGGCCGATATCGGTGCCGATGAAAATCTCTTCGCCTGCGCCGTCCATGGAACGGATCTGGCTGGCCGGCAAACGCCCTTCAAGGTTGATGGAAGAAGGATAATTATCGAACCGGCTGCTGGCTGTATCGAGCCTGCAAAGCCCCTTGTTGGTGCCTACAAATACAGCTCCGTTACCGGCCGGGTTGAAGCAATACACATTGTTACCCGGCAGGGAAGAAGGATCGGCATAATTGCGCGAGAAGACCTTGGAGAAGTTCATGGCCGGCTGGAACCAGACCACGCCCTGCAGTGATGTGCCATACCAGATATTGCCATCCCTGTCCTCGAATACATTGAGTCCCACGCCCTCCTGCTCCGGGTAAGGATAGGGATAGGAAGGCTCGTTCTTCATCGAAAATGTGCGTCCCGTTGCCGGAAAGTATTCAACGAGCCCGAACAGGGAATTAGCCAGCCAGATGCGGCCCTTGGAATCTTTCATCACCCCGCCTGTTTCGGATGTATGGCGCGATATGGCCGGGTTAAAGGGCGCAGGTGCCGGCCTGAAGGCCCAGGTCTTTGTATTGAACAGTACGAAACCTGGCCGGCCCATGGATATGAGCAGCTCGTCTTTATTTACAAAATCGCCGTCATGCATGGCTGCCAGTCCATAGCCGAATTTATCCTTGTCGAAGGGAACCTGTTTCACCTGGTTCAGCGTGAGCTGGTAAAAGAATATGCCATTATCGGTAAGCACCCATAGGGTATCCTTGCCTTGTGGAATGAACATGGCCACCCCATAGTTGTCGATAGCCCCGTTGAACAGGGGAGTAAGATTTTCGAACTTGCCGCTGGTAGTGGTATATCGCAGGCAAGCGCCTCCGCAGGCGAAATAGATCCTCCCCGTCTGGTCTTCGCCTATGCGCCATACAGGCATGCCAAAGGGGTTCTGGTTCTTGATCTTTTCATAAGGCTCGAATTTTTCGAACCTGTCCTTCTTATAATCGTAACGGGCAATACCCGCCCTTCCGCAGGCGAACCACATATTATCCTGCTTGTCCTTGTAGATCCAATAGACTGAATTGCCCGGCAGGGAAAAGCTGTCCTTCGGATCATGCGCGTATTGTTTGATGGAATGACCGTCGTACCGGTTGAGACCTTTGTCTGTGCCGATCCACATAAAGCCGTACTTGTCCTGTCCTATAGACCAGGTAAAGGAGCTGGACAGACCCTGGTCGAGCCCCAGGGTAAAATACCTGTAGCGCGACTGGGCGCCTGCATCGTGCAAGGCCATCAGGAAAGTAACAAGCATCAGCAGCCTTATCGTAAACCTGGGAAACATCAGATCGGGTTCAAAAAAGCCTTCATTCCGCCCTGAGCCGGTAGCTCAATGCGTTGGTGATGAAGAGACTCGGGACAAAAGATAAAGGTGTAAAATATAACCTTATCATACAAGCTGCAAACGGTTGGCATGGGTAAACCAACGGTTAAACATCGACGGCTTCTCGGGCAAACAGGAGCGGTGGTGAAAAATCCCCTAAAACAGGTAGTCCGGGGCGGGAGTGGCGGGCTTATTTTCGTCCTGGTTTTTCATAGGATATTGGACTAACAGGAGCTGAATTTCTATTCTGGCTCCTTTTTTTATTGCCATAAGGGTTTGCGGGAGGATGTGCGGGTCTGTTTTAACAGGAAGCAAAAACAGGAACCGCTTATGGTTCCAGGAAGGAGGAACCGCGGCCCCTGCGATGTTATTTCCGGAAAGAGGTGATGAGGGTAGAGCCCATCAGCTTTCCTTTTTTGGAATATGTTTCGGTCTTAACAATGCCGAAGCCGGGTACGAACCATTCAACGGCGCTAAAGTGAAAGGGTATGCCGATGCCGCCCATGCGGGTTGTGATGGTAGCTTTGTAAGTGATCTTATAGGCCTGCCAGGTGCCGGCGGTCGACTCGATGGTTTCTTTAGACACCACTTTTCTGTCTGTCTGTACAAAGCTCACCTTCATTGACATGCCATTCTTATTCTTCACATCCATATCCAGGTTGGCATTGCTCAGCGCTTGTCCGGTCTCCATAGCAGCGGGATACTCGATATAACTGTTGCCGACGGAAGTTTCTACATCTTGGAACATTTCAGCCTGCTGCTGTGGCAGGTTCATGCGCAGGTCTGCCTTAAAAGAGGTGCCGGTGCAACCGAAGCTGCCCGAGCCTTTTGCCAGCTCTTTTCCTTTTTCATCGGTAAGCACAGAGCTTACGGTCGAGGAGCTGGCACCGCCTTCTTTTTTTACTTTGCCGGTCTTCCAGGTCTGCTTACCCGATTCCGCACCTTTTTTATCGTATATGGTCATGACCACTTCGCTGCCTGTGATCATAAAATAATAGCTGCTGCACTGGGCCTTTGTGCTTTTGAAGGAAAAGGCTGCAAGGAGGAGTGTGAGGCAAAGGGATTTCATTGTTCGAGGTTTGTTGTTAAGGAACGGGCGCAACTTAATAAGATGCAGATCCCTTAAGACAAACCGATCTCCCAGAGGATGGTTTGAAGCAATAACCGTAGCCAGGGCTAAGGGTTGTATGGTCAGTCGGCCGATTTTTCGCCTACGAACCACTGGTCCTTGTTCCTGAACAGTACGTTGAAAGTGGTAAGCGAGCCATAGATCCTCGTGATGTATTGCTGCAGGTTGACCTTTTCTTCGTCGGTAAGCTTTTTGTGCGCATTGATCTGCTGTTCCATAACCCTCAGCCTGTCGCGCAGCATTACGATCTTATGAAAGAAGTCTTCTATCGGAAGCTCTTTGGGCTTAAGGCTTTTATCCGCCGGCTGCAGGCTGAGCGTGCCGCCCTGCCACCTGTCGCCGAGCTCCACTTTTTCGCTGATACCTCCCCATAGCCGCAGTATCTTGAGCAGGGATTTCTCAACCTCTGAATGGGTTTCTATTTCAGCTGTTACATTTTCTGGGATGATCTCTTCCAGCGCCATATCATTTTTATCGATCTCCTTGATGCCACTGTGGATAAAGGAAATAAGGTAGCTGGCATACCTGATGCCTACGATCACCCCGGGGCCGTGCTGGGTATGCTGCAGCCTGGTGCCTATGCCTAAATTGAGTTGGTCCATTGTTTTTATTTGTGGTCGATGAGCCGGTTTAAAAATAATGAATCCTTCAATGCTCTATGCAGGCCCATGTATATTTATTGATGGCCCAAGCCGTGCTTATGACAGGCGATGCCTGCTATTGATTTGCCTTCCAAACCCGGATGAAATTGCCTCCCAGGATATCCCTTACCTCGCTTTTGCTATAGCCACGCTTCCTGAGCGCTTTTGTAAGAAGGGGGAAGGACGTGACGTCGTTAAGGGGCCTTGGTGTGGATTCGATGCCGTCGAAATCGGAGCCAAGACCTACATGGGCGGTGCCTGTAAGCTTTACGATATGGTCGATGTGGTCGAGCAGCTGATCAAGTGAAGGCCGATAGGCTTCTGCTTCGAGCGGGTATTTTTCAGCCAGCCATTCTTCTCTTTCCCACCCCGGCATGCCCGCTGCTTTCAGCGAGTCGGCCTCGGCGCGGTGGCGGTCC
This sequence comes from Flavisolibacter sp., assembly GCA_035761965.1. Classification (GTDB taxonomy): domain Bacteria; phylum Bacteroidota; class Bacteroidia; order Chitinophagales; family Chitinophagaceae; genus Flavisolibacter. The sequence continues at coordinate 37,275 of DASTPZ010000011.1, forward strand.
ATGAAGGCTGCTTTGCTTTTTTGGTAATTGCTGTCGATAAATCCAGAATAGAAATTTAGGTGGATGACGCCGCCGTTTTTGGCAATGGCCCTGATCTGGTCATCTTTAAGATTACGCGGCACTGGGCAAAGGCTGTAAGCGCAGCTATGCGATGCAATCACCGGTTTGGCAGTAAGGTTCATTACATCCCAAAAGGTTTTTTCTCCTACATGACTAAGGTCTACCAGCATGCCCAGCGCGTTCATCCTTTGCACGACCGTTTTTCCGAAAGCTGTGAGTCCCGCAGGACCGGCAGGGGCAAGCCCGGTTGCAAAAGCATGTTCATCCTTGGCCGAGCTGGCCCAGGAGGTAGAATTGTTCCAGGTGAGTGTAAGATACCGAACGCCTCTCCTGAAAAAGCTGTCGAGGTAGTCGAGCCTGTCTTCTATCATATGCCCGCCTTCCACACCCAGCATGCAGCCAAGCTTTTGCCCGGTCACAGCTCTCTCAAGCTCGGCCGGACTGGTTACGAGCATCATTCTTTCCCTGTTCCGCCCTATGATGGCCATCAGGGAATCGATCTCCCTGTTGGCATAAGCAAAGGCTGTGTCCTTGCCAAAGCGCTCATCGCAAAATATCGAGAAGACCTGTACATCAACGCCTCCTTTTTTAAGGCGGTCTAGATCAGAGTGCGATTTGCCTGAAAGGTCAGCGTCGAAGTTGAGTCCGCGCATGGTAACTGTAGACAGTACATCATTGTGTGTATCGACCACTATGGCTTTTTTATGAAGCCGCCTGTAGGCTTGGGCTTCGGAAGAAAGGGCCAGACAAAGCAGCAGCATACAGCCAAGGAACCTGGTCATGATGGGATCATTTAAGATTCAAATTACTGCTTTTGCAAAACAAGATCAGAATGAACGTGTGCCCTGGCCTTTGAATTGGCCGAAGGCTGTTTTTATATAGAGCTGGAAGTCGTATTCGCCTGCCGCGAGGGTAAATTCATATGTTGGCCTGTAGAGCGTCATGAAACGATCGAGCTCCTCGCCGTCGAGGCTGGTAAGTCTTTTTACCAGGTTCTTATTAAAACGGTGATCAACGAACCTGGTTCTTTCCTGTTCGAGCAGCCGTTCCTGGAACTTAAGCGTAGCCTTGTTCTTGCGGAACTGGAAAAGCCGTATAAGCTCCTGCAGGTCGATGGCGGCACCCATTGAGCCAATGGACGTCATGCTGCCGACCGAAACCTTTTGGTAGTTGAAGACCTTGGCATAGTCTTTCCGGTTCTGGATGGAATCCATTTTATAGCTCCTGTTACGGATCTTCACTTCCTCCATCACATTCGTTTTGAGCTGGAGCGAAATATCGAAGCGGCTTACATCGGCGATCTTGAGCACCGGGTATTTAGGTGTAGGCTTCCCGAGAAAAGAGAACCAGATGGAATCCTGCTCGGCTACCTCGATCTGGTAGCGGCCGAGGGAGTCGGTAGTAGTGGTGCGTCCGCCGGTGCTCATTACCGTTACTGCCTCTATGCGGTAAACGCGCGAGCTGTCGAAAACAATGCCCTTTACCTTGTACTGGGCAAGGCTATCACCGCTTATCCAAAGCAGGAAAAGTACAATAGCAGTTCTTATGTAGGCAATTCTTCTCAAGTCGGGCTTTGAAGCAAGTAACAAAACTAATTCTAAAAGCAATGGTAAAAAGCGCAAAACCTGCCCTGGAGTCAAAGGGCTCGCGTCTTTTTCAGTCCTTCCAGCACCTGGGTAAGGGCATCGGGGTTCTGCGTGCCGATGAGCACCCTTTTTTTGTTTTTAAGGACGACCTGGACACCGGTATTGCCGGATACGATATAGGCCTTTCCGGAAAGACTATGCCGGACGCCCCATCCGCCATATTCCTGCAAAGCTTCAAAATGCCTCGTATATACATCAAGTATGGTTTCCCATTCGTAGCGGTCAAATGAAGGCTGGAAAGGAGGAAAGCGAACATAGATCCCATCGGTTCGCACCTGTGTGATCAGCCTTGTATAAACGACCCTGGCGAAGATGATAGTGGCCAGCAAGCCGATGCCCAGGACGCCGGTATACCAGCTGATATCTCCCTTACGGCTGATAAGGTTGAACACAAGCGCGAGCAGTAGGATGAGCGCCATGCCATTACAGAAGTCCCGGAGGCTTTTTTTGCCCGAAGCCTGAATTTCTTCGAAAAGAACAGAATGATCCATGGTTTAAAAACTGTCGCCAGCTGGCGACTGCCGCGAAGCAATACAAAGATAAAGCCTGGTATTGCGGACAAATAAAGGTTTTATGGAAAGATATTTGGATGTGGATATCGCCGGCGATGCTTATTTTGCCGCCGAAACCCATATGAAAATGGAATATTTAAAAAAGCAAAGACTGGTCGTGGCCCTTCTGATGATCTGCGGTTATGCCGGCGCACAGTCGAGAGTAGTGGCCGATGTGAGCAATTTCAGCAATAACAAAGGTTTGTGCAGGGCCTGCATCTTCAACAATGCGGATGCCTTTGGCGGCGATGGCCAGCCCGTTCAGTGTGTGCAGGTGGGGGTATCGGGACAAAAAGCAAAGGCAGTGTTTGAGAACCTTCCGGCTGGAACTTATGCGGTAATGGTGTTTCATGATGCCAACAGCAATAATAAATTCGATAAGAATTTTCTGGGCATACCGAAAGAGGGCTACGGTGCTTCAAAGAACAAGCTGCCTTTTGCGGCCGCTCCCGCCTTTTCCGAAAATAAATTTGAAGTAAAGGACAAGACCGGCGTCAACCTGTCGATAAAGCTGAGGTACCTCTAAATGCCGGAGCTTATCCTGTAACAGGCTTATGAGCATTTGCCAGGCATCGCAACGGGCTTGCTTTCAGGCAATTTTCCTTTCAGGCAATCGTTTTATGGATCAACGGGAGCGGGTTTGTGCAGAAGGATTTGTGCCCTTCCTTTCTTTTACCATATTTGTCATCCCCATAAGTTGTAAGACCAAAGCTGATGCGTCATCCGGCCAGATACTTCTTTCTCCTGCTGTTCCTACTGCCCGGTATGCCTGTACTGGCGCAAAAGATCAGTGGCAGGATCACTGGTATCGTTGTTTCGGATTCGAGCCGCCAGCCTTTGGCCGGCGCCACCATCAGCCTGATCGATGCAAAAGATTCCTCGGCGGAAAAACTCGATATGAGCAATGACAGGGGCCGTTTTATACTCAGCGGCCTGAGGCTTGCATCGTATTATCTTATCATTACCCAGGTAGGGCACGAGGTCTTCGAGCAACGGGTGTCGCTCTCCGACAGTGTGAGGGAGCTGAACCTCGATACCGTAATGCTGCTGGTAAAAAGCCAGCGACTGGACGAGGTGCTTATTGTCAGACAACAGCTTCCCATGGTAATCAAAACAGATACGGTGGAATTCAATGCAGGTTCCTTCAAGGTAAAGGAGAACGCCATGGTGGAAGACCTGCTGAAAAAGCTGCCGGGAGTAGAAGTGGCCCGCGACGGCAGTGTGAAGGCGCATGGTGAGGCCGTGACCCAGATCTATGTTGACGGCAAGCCGTTTTTTGGCAACGACCCGAAGATGGCAACACAAAACCTGCCAGCTGACATCATCGATAAGGTGCAGGTGATCGATAAAAAAAGCGAGCAATCGAGGGTAACCAAGGTGGAGGATGGCCAGGTGGAAAAGATCATCAACATCACCATAAAAAAAGACAAGAAGAAAGGCCGGTTTGGGAGAGCGTATGCGGGCTATGGCACACAGGAGCGGTATGAAGCCCGGGGGAGCGGCAACTATTTTCATGGCGATAAAAAGATATCCCTTGTTGCTTCGGGCACTAATACAGGGCGTACCGAAGATGGAACGGGACAGGGCAGTGGTGGTTCGTTCGGGGGCAGCGGTATCAGCAACGAACTCAATTCAAGGCTGGTCTATACCAATAAAATTGGCGAGCACCTCGACATCAATGGCAATATCGGCTATAGCTATAACCGGAACGACGTACAGTCCGTAAGGCAGCGTCAGACCATCCTTGGCGATTCGATCAATTTTTATATGGAGCAAAGCAGCTCGCGCCGGAAAAGATCGGGTATCAATCTTGGTCTCAACCTGGAGTATGAGCCCGATACGCTCACCCGCCTGCAAATGGGCCAGTGGGCTAATTTTGCCGGATCGAGCAATTTCTCCAGGTCGTTTTTTCTCTCATCGCTAGCAAGCAAGCGAAAGCTCAATGAAGGCGAGCGAACAAATGAAGGATCGGGCAACAGCCCTTCCTTCAATGGCAACCTTACGGCGAGCAGGCGGCTGCGAAAGCCGGGCCGTGCGGTCTTTCTCAATTTCAACCATGCCATCAACCAGAGCCTGAACGACGGGTTCAATATCTCAAACAATTATTTTTACCCGCTGAGCAGCCCGGATTACGAGCGGCTGCTCAACCAGTTCAGCAATAATGAGAACCGTGGCAGCAACATCAATGCTTCGGCAGGCTATTCGGAACCGCTGGGCAGAAAGATCAGCGCCACGCTGAGCTTTGCTTATGGTTATACAAGGAACCAGACCGTCCGCGAAACCTTCGACTTCAATGCCCTTACGGAGCTATACGACCTGCTGAACGATACGCTAAGCAACCGCTTCGACAATTACAGCTACAGCCGTTCTGCCGGGCTTACCCTCAGCAGGCGTTTCAAAAAATCGAATCTTTCCATTGGAACAACCTGGCAGAACAGCCGTACCAAAAGCATATCGCTGGATAACGACAGCGTTTACCAGCAGTCGTTCAGCGGGCTGGTACCCTTTGTGAACTACAATACCAATGGCAAAGGGAAAAGGATCAGCGCAGGCTACCAGTTCAGCAGCCGCGCACCGCAGGCCTACCAGCTCCAGGCCATCGTCGACAACAGCAACCCGCTGTTCCTGCGGCTGGGTAACCCCTCGCTTCGTTACTCTACCTCGCACCGGCTTAATTTCAATATGAATCTTTTCACGCAGAAATCGGGACTTAGCCTCAATGTCAACAGCAACCTGAACCTGACAGTGAACAATATTGCCACCAGCACGAGCTTTGACAAGCTCACGGGCATACAAACCTCGCAGCCCGTGAATGTGGATGGGGTATACAATGGCTATGTGCGTGCCTACCTGGCCATGCCTGTAAAATTTATCGGCAAAAAGAAGCGCTGGTACGCCAATGCCACTTATAACTATTCAAAGAACATCAACCTGCTGAATGGTGAGGAGAACATCAGCCGGTCGGCCAATGCGCGTTTTGCCACGGGAATGGATGTGGAGATCGGAGAACTGGCCGATTTCAGGATAGGCTATGCAGACGGGTGGCAAACCGTAACTTATTCGCTGCGCAGGGAGCAGAACAACCGCACAAGAACCTATGGCTTTGAGCTTGGCATGCACCTCACGCCGGGCAAGATGAACGAGGTAGATATAGACTGGGACTATAACAGGAACACGGGCAGTGCCATAGGCTTCAACCGCGAGATCAATATGGTGAATGCCTCCGTAACGCGTTATCTCGACAAAAAGAAGAGCTGGTGGGTGAAGCTGAGGGTGTACGACCTGCTGAAGCAGAATGTAAGCGTGTTCCGCTACAGCGGCGAAAATTTTATTGAAGACATGCAAAGCAATATACTGACAAGGTATTACCTGCTTGCGTTGAATGTGAAGCTGAATCAGTTTGGGGAGAGGAACAGATAAAAAGGCATGTTAGAGAACAGGAATAGTTTTAGTTCTTTTGTAGCGGAAAAGTTATTTGTCGATGATATCGAGGTGTTGTGATTTGCTTTCAACTTTAGTTCTTTTGTAGCTGATAAACCCCGGCGCCGTTCTTACCGCCAGTTGTGATTTGCTTTCAACTTTAGTTCTTTTGTAGCACATACATCGGAAGAAAAATCCCAAAACAGTTGTGATTTGCTTTCAACTTTAGTTCTTTTGTAGCAACCGCCGCGGTATGAACAGAAACGCCATTGTTGTGATTTGCTTTCAACTTTAGTTCTTTTGTAGCTACAGCATTTGAGGTATCAACGCAAGACCTGTTGTGATTTGCTTTCAACTTTAGTTCTTTTGTAGCCATATCACCAAGGAGGACCGGGCTAAGATGGTTGTGATTTGCTTTCAACTTTAGTTCTTTTGTAGCTTCACCCTTGTAGTGAACCAGGTGATCACCGTTGTGATTTGCTTTCAACTTTAGTTCTTTTGTAGCTCGTGCCGCTGACGCCCTTCTATCCTCCCTGTTGTGATTTGCTTTCAACTTTAGTTCTTTTGTAGCCAGGTTGGTGGTGACATGCCGGTGCCACCAGTTGTGATTTGCTTTCAACTTTAGTTCTTTTGTAGCCCATAGCATACGGCGGGAAGGTTGGATAAGGTTGTGATTTGCTTTCAACTTTAGTTCTTTTGTAGCCTATAATGTATTTGGTCAATAGTTTCTTTGTTGTGATTTGCTTTCAACTTTAGTTCTTTTGTAGCTTATTGATTTTTGGTTTTAAATGAATTATGGTTGTGATTTGCTTTCAACTTTAGTTCTTTTGTAGCAGTAAGGCATTTTTTAGCTCAAGCCGCGCAGTTGTGATTTGCTTTCAACTTTAGTTCTTTTGTAGCCAAAGCAATTTTGGGAAAACTTTGATACCTGTTGTGATTTGCTTTCAACTTTAGTTCTTTTGTAGCAAGTACTTTGCCT
>DASTPZ010000012.1:0-9266 GCA_035761965.1 Flavisolibacter sp.
CTCCATGACTACATAGGTGAAAGAGCCAATGCACGCGGAGAGTTTTATGCGCCCGATATGGAACGATGGCTCTATCTCTCCTGTACTGTAACGCCGGAAAGCGTGATCATTCTTTTTTACGATATTACCGATATCAAGCGCTCCGAGGAGAAGCTCGAAGGCGAATACCGCAGGTTCAAGGAAGCCGAGCTCTTAGCCCATGTAGGCAGCTTTGAGCTTGAACTCGACAGCGGCAAAATGACCTTTTCCGACGAGATCTATCGAATACTCGGCCATAAGCCTCAATCCATAGAGGCCAGCCAGCACCTGCTTGACAGCGCAACGCATCCCGACGACCTTCCGCGGATAAGAGAGCAGATACAAGAGGGCATGCGGAAAGCCGAAGCTTTTGAATACATCCGGCGGGTGATAAGGCCCGATGGGAGCCTCAGGTATGTACAAACAAGAAATAAGGCGTTGCTGAACAGCAATGGCGAACCCGTTAAGCTGATCGGCTCTGTATTGGACATCACCAGCTCCAAGATCGCCAGGACCAGGCTTGAAGAAAGCGCTGCCCTGCTGAAAAAAGCCGAGCTCCTGGCAAAAACCGGAAGCTATGAGATCATGCTTCCTTCCTGGACCTGCCGGTTTTCCGAAGGCATGTTCAGGCTTTTTGGCTACGAGCCGGATGGCATTGAACCTTCGCTCGCATTCATTGATTCGGTATCGCATCCCGATGATGTAGAGAAAGTTAGGGCTATACTCGAGCATGCCCTTGAAAACGCGGAAGAATACAACTATGGCAGGCGGATCTACCATAGCAATGGAGAGATACGCTACCTGGAAGCAAGAGGGGTTGTAATAAGAGACGAGTCGGGACAGCCGCGGAAGCTCATGGGAACTGTTCAGGACATAACCGACCAGATAAAGGCGAGGGCAGAGCTGACCGACAAGGAAACCTTTATCAACCAGATCACCAATGCCACACCTGACCTCATTTACCTGCTCGACCTCGAAACAACACAGATACTGTATATAAATGACAGGGTGAAAGATGTGCTCGGACAAAACCCCGCCGACGTCTATCGCAAGGGAAACCGGATCTTTGAAGAAATACTGCATCCCGAAGATTTTTCGAAACGCATGCAGCACATCAAATCACTGGTCCATATAAAAGAAGGTGAAGTATGGGAGATGGATCTGCGGGTCAGGGCAGCCGATAAAAGCTGGCGCTGGTTCAGGACGAGGGATTCTGTTTTCCGCAAGAACGAGCAGGGAAACGTTATTCAAACCATCGGCACGGCCCAGGATATCACCGAGCAGCGACTGGCGGAAGAAAGGCTGATCGAATTGCTGAACGAACTCGAGATCCGGAACAAGCAGCACGAACATACCGAAGAGATCGCGGTGCTTGGCACCTGGACCTGGAGCCTCGATACAAACAAGGCTACGGTTTCGGATAATATCTTCCGGCTCTTTGGACTTAATCCCTACGAAGTCGAGCCCAGGTTTGAAAATGCAGCCCGGTTCATTCACAGCCAGGATTGGGAAAAGCTGCTTTATTATGCCAGCACCATCAATGCAGGACAGGCACCGGCGGGTATTGAGTTCCGGGCGATCCGTGCCGATGGCCAGGAGCGTATCATGCGCAACCGCTGCCGCCTGGTGATTACCGAAGGGGGAGAGCGCCTGCTTGTAGGTACCACACAGGACATTACCGAGGAGGCAAGCTTACGGCAGGAGCTTATGGAAAGAACACGGTATGCTGAAGCCATTATCGATGCCAGTCCCGATCGAATTGCCGTATACGACAGGGAGCTCCGTATCATTGCCTGGAACAGGCGGTCGGAGGAAACCAGCGGGAGGCCCAGGCAAAGCCTATTGGGCAAAAAGCTGCTGGAAGAATTTCCAAGGCTGTCCGAGGACCGCGAGCTGATAACGGCCTATCAGGAGGTTTTTGGCGGTCATCATGTACAGCTTCCCGCAAAAAAAGGCCTGCATGACCAGTCTTATTACGAAAGATTCCTGATGCCACTGAAGGATGAAAGCGGCTACACTTATGCGATTGTCAGTATCATGCACGATGTATCGCGCCTGGTACACCGTAACCAGGAGCTGAAGGAACTGAACAAATCCCTGGCAAAAAAAACACGTGAGCTTGAAGAAAAGAGTGAGGAGATCACCAATTTCGCCTTCGTAGCCAGTCACGACCTGAAAGAACCCTTGCGTAAGATCCATACATTTTCGGACTGGCTGCTGGAAAAAGAAATGGCTCAGCTGAGCCCAACCGGCAAAACCTATACGAACAAGATCAACAATGCCGTGCGACGCATGGAGATGCTGATAGACGATATACTGGCCCTCACCAAGATCCATTCCGACCGGCACAAGGAGGAAGGAGTAGACCTCAACGCAGTATTTCGCCAGGTCATGGCCGATATGCATGATGTAGTAAGACAAACAAAGACCAGGGTGGAAGCAGATGTTTTGCCGTCCATCAGCGGCAATAAGAACCAGCTCTTCTATCTTTTCAGGAACCTGCTGAGCAATGCCATTAAATTCCAGCACCCTGATAACATTCCGCATGTGCGCATCACCGCCGAAGTGGTGCAGGGCAACGAGGTTTCTATCCTTAACGCGAGAGAAGAATACCTGCGGCTTTGCTTTGCAGACAATGGCCTGGGACTTGACCCGCGCTATGTCAAAAAGATCTTCCAGGTATTTCAGCGGCTGCATGGCAGGGATGAATACGAGGGTACGGGCATGGGCCTGGCCATCTGCCGGAAGATCATGGAAAACCACGAGGGCATCATTACCGTAGCGAGCGAACCGGGAGAAGGAGCCACCTTCTGCTGTTTCTTTCCTCTTTAAGGAAGCTTACCGGTATCCCAGCTTAACACCGATGGCCAGGCTGAACACATCCGTGATACTCAGCGCGCGCCGGTTGTTGATATAGCTGAGCAGCAAGCGGTCAAAGGTGACCAGCTCATAGTAAAGCCCGATCCGGGAGAAGGGTTTGCTTTTCTCTGTTTGCCTGAACAATTCTCCGCCCACAAAGGCTCCCAGGTAAAGGGAAGTAGGGAACTTATAAAAATCATAAGGGTAATTGTCTGGCCGGAACCCAAAATACTGCTTGCCGAAGCTGTAGTTCACCAACGCCCCCGTAGAAAAGGGCTTTACCTTAAAATGCCCATATTGCAAGGGTTTGATGGGTGAATAGGTAAGCTTGGCCGTAAGTGTATGGATCGTGATTCCTCCAATTGACTTAGGCACATATCCATAAAAAAGGTCGGCGTCTACCTTGCCATCCCGCGAGCTATAGCCGGCGCCTGCGGACAGGAATCCAATACCTCCCGCAAACTGCACCTTGAAGTGATCGGGCAGAGCCCTGGGCCTTGGACCCGCACTATCTGATCCCGCCAGGCCGGCAAGCGGGAAAAGCAGGAACAGTGCGGCGGCGGCCAGGCCGCTAGTATGCCACTTCTTCAACTTTATATTGATCATTGTTAACCGTAACGAGGGCAAAGCTTCGGTTGCCTACCGAACCTGCCACAAGGTATTTTACATCCTCACCATAAGGCGCTGAAAAGCTGTATTTATGCGTATGACCATGAATGGACAAACGCACCTTGCCGTTCTGCGAAAGCTTGGCAGCATAGGACTGGACCATGTTCTGGTCAAAGCCACTGTCAAACGGCGGGATGTGCGAAAAGACAAAGATGTTGCGTTGCTCTGTTCCGCCCGAAAGCTCGGAAGCCAGCCAATCCATATCAGGCAGGGTGCCATCGTAGCCGCGCTCGAGCGAATTTGAGTTCATGCAAATGAACTTGCTGTTATGATGCGTAAAAGAAAAATTCTCGGCGCCGAACATCTGGTGATAGACCAGCCTTCCGTTGGCAAGCATATCATGATTACCGACCACGGCAATATAGGGCACATTCAGCCGGCTCATGCTCCTGTTAACAAGCTGGAATTCTCGGTTGAGCCCAAAATCTGAAATATCGCCGTTCAGCAACACAAAGGAAATATCCCGCATACGGTTTACTGCCGAAACAAAATCATCCAGCTGGTCATAAAATCGCTGGGAATCGCCAACTACGATAAAACGAAAAGAATCTTTCACCGGCTGGGCATTGATCTTCTGAATGTTCCGGACATTAAGGTTCTTTTCTTCCTCTTCCAGTCTGATTTCGTTGGGACTGTATTGGAAAAGACCCTTGCAGGAAGAGAGAGCAAGGCCCAATACCAGGCTTAAAAGTAAAGATCTGGTCATCGTTCAATTTTTGATCGTCTAAGAATAAAGCTGTGCTGAATACCATGAATTAAAAAACATGCCAGTAACACTTCTGTCATGGTTTTGACCACTATTGGTGATAAAGACTAACCCATTGTACGGGAAATTGACGCATTTGGATTGCCAGTCTTACACAAAGCCCTGGATGCCAGGATAAGCAACACGCATTTGTGGCTGCTGGATTGGCAGATGACCTGCCAGCGTTAAACAGGAACCGGCAAGGCTCAGCTGTAAAGGAAAAGCTTGCAAGGCCAGACCTTGCGTATGAGGCGGATACTGAAGCCCAGGCGGTAAAACATCGCTGTTGGAATCAGCGCAGGTAGGTTGAAACGGTTCTTACCCGTAAGGATACACTAAACCAAACACAGGACAATACTTCACTGAGGCTGTATAACTTTTTCACTACGAAGCATTTTGCAGCTGCCGGTATAAAGGAGCACTAATGCTTTAAAAATCAAAAAAGGAATCTTATGGCAGGCGTATCCTTCAAAACAGCCGTAAGCTAACTGCTATGCCTATACGAAACAGTTGCATAGGTATAAGAATCTATGATGCAGTTAAAATGATACTTGAGTGATTTAGACACAAACTCCTCCCTTCCCTGGTAGATGTCGATATTGTTGACAAATGCTTCGATAATGGCAAGATGCTGAAGAACCACATCATTGACATAATCCTTAAAAAAAGCATCCCCGGCGGGGTGATGGGCTGAAATGCTCCGGATATGGCCGGCTATCTTCCTGGTGAAGAACCGTAAGTCCTCATAATTCAAGCAGCTGAACCCGCCCAGCTCAGATTTCAATCGCCTTAATTCCGATCCTTCCGTCATGCGTTCTGTTTAAGTTTGGACAGCAAGGATTGAACCAAGTTATCACGGTTTAAAGGGCTTCCAGGCCACCCGTATTGACCATCCAGGCTGTTTCTGATGCCAAAATTCTGCTAATCTACCTCATCCGCCAGGCCAGGCTTGAAAGCGGTTCTTTATTTTTACCTTTCCTATTATGCGATACAGACCTCATCACATCCTGCCGTTCTTATGCCTGCTTTTTGTGCAGACCCTTTTTGCACAACCTGAGCTTATCATACCCAGGCCAGCCTCAATGACCGCGCTCGGCGAAGACCCGGTGCCTCTGGGAAAAGAAATCCGGTATGATACCGCTTTTGCCGCACAGGCTGCATACCTGCGTGACCTGCTGAAGCAGCAGTTTGGTGAAGAGCTTGCAACCACGGGCATGGCGGGTAAGGCCGGGATCAGGCTGAGCATGGACCCATCAATAAAGAATCCGGAAGCTTACCGGCTCGAGGCATCTGGTAAGCAGGGTATTGTATTGGCTGCCTCCGGCATCAAGGGCATCGTAAATGGCATACAAACTCTTATTCAGCTGCTTCCCATGAACCGTACCGGCATGCTCCAGGTACCGGCGGTCCGTATCGAGGATTACCCGCGGTTTGCATACAGAGGCATGCACCTGGATGTGGTCAGGCATTTTTTCCCTGTAGACTATATTAAAAAGTACATTGACTACCTTGCCTTTCACAAATTCAACAGCTTTCACTGGCACCTGACCGACGACCAGGGATGGCGGATAGAAATGAAATCATATCCCCGCCTGAATGAGATCGGCTCATGGAGAGAGGAAACCCTGATAGGGCATTTTAAGGATGAACCGGCCCGGTACGACGGTACGCGCTATGGTGGTTATTACACCAGGGAAGAGATAAAGGATGTGCTCGCCTATGCGGCCGTCAGGGGCATCAATATTATACCCGAGATCGACATACCCGGTCATAGCAGGGCCATCATTGCGTCCTATCCTGAATTGAGCACCAGGCCCGACACTACCTGGAAAGTGGCTACGACCTGGGGTATGTACAACCGCCAGAACAATGTGCTTGCGCCCAGGCCGGAAACCTTTGTTTTCCTGCGCACGGTCTTTCATGAGATCGCGGACCTGTTTCCTTCGGAATATATTCATGTTGGCGGAGACGAGTGCAGCAAATTGTGGTGGAAGCAAGATCCTTTTACCCAGCAGTTCATGAAGCAAAAAGGTCTTAAGAACGAAGCGGCCCTTCAAACTTATTTTATAGAGACGGTGGCCGGATACCTTGCCGAAAAAAATAAAAAAACCATAGGCTGGCACGAGGTGATGGAAGGAGAACTGGATAAGAACACCGTTGTTATGAACTGGGCAACCGAAAAAACGGCTGTTGCCGCCGCAAAAAAAGGGTACCGCGTGATCATGACGCCAGGCAAACCGCTTTATTTTGACCACTATCAGTCCAGCCAGCCCGGCGACAGCCTTGCCATTCATGGTTATAATTCGCTTGAGGCCGTATACCGCTTCGATCCTGTACCGGCATCCCTGAAGCCTTCGGAGGCAAGTGCCATCCTTGGTGCACAGGCAAATGTCTGGACCGAATACATGGCCTATCCCTCAAAGGTCGACTATATGATCTTTCCACGCATGACCGCCCTGAGTGAAGCGCTTTGGACACCAGCGGACAAAAAAGATTACGATGATTTTTTAGAGCGCATCAACCGGAACATGATACCGCGATACCGGCTTTGGAACAGCAGCTATTATACCGAAGCAGGGCGCTAAAAGAACAGGCAACTTGGCTGGCGGGATATGATATCCAGCCTACCTCGTTGCCTGTCTTCTGATAAAAAATATACAGTTGTATTGCTTCATTAATTGTGCCAGCACCCTATACGGCTGTCCTTGTTTTAAGGTCTTAGTATAAATCGGAGCGATTTTTGCTCCAAAGCGGCGCCCTTAAACCAAGTACGAATGGAACAGAACTGGTTCAATTTAGACCTGGAAACCCTTGTTGCGCTATACGAAAAAGAAAGCAGTGCCTTGAATACCAAGCTGCTGAACGGTGCCCAATGGCATGAGCTGAAAGATCAGCGCAAAAAAGTAACCTCGCTTGCCATTGTTCTTCACCGGAAAAAACAGGCAGCCGGATTGATCGGCCCTGCAGATGTTTTCAGCAATGGCAATGGTGAGCACAACAATTAAGAATGGCCGAACTGCCTGACCGGCATGATCACGGCTTAACGTGGCGGATTATTTTCATCATTAAAGAATCTTAGCAGAAGCTGTGCGATCTTTTTCATTTCGGCATAGCTGCTAGGCTTGGTGAAATGCGAGATACCCAGCATCTGCAGCTGGCCGCTTTCCCGCAGCACCCTGGCGGTTGACAGCACAACGATCGGGATAGGAGAGAACCGTTTTTCTTTTTTTATCTGCAGTATGGTTTCCATGCCATCCATCACCGGCATATTCATATCTATAATGATCAGACGCGGCAAACTATCTGGCAATTCTGCAGCGTTCAGCAGCCTGATCGCTTCGGATCCACTCCTTGCCTGGTAGATCACCAGGTTAGATATGGTTTCCTGCAGGATCTCACCATAAAATTCCAGGTCGTCTTTGTCGTCGTCGACAAACAAAACGGTATGGCTTACTGGTGAATGCATAGCTTAAGGTTCACTGCGTCGGTTGCAAAAAGCAAGCCTTTTTTAATAATTATGTTGATGAGCCCGGTGCTGACATCGTTTGCTTCACGGTGTGCAAAATGCCTTATCTGGCCCGGAACCTCCATAAAAAAGGGCATCAAGTATGAAATATCATACTGTGATGCCCATGTAGGCTTGTATTAAATAATTGCTATTACTCGCTTACCTTGCCTGCAGGAGCTGGTTTTCCATTTCCAGCCTGCTGGCCTCTCTGCCCCTGTGGACGCCTTCTTTGCTTTGGCGGCCTCGAGCCCGATGAGCGCTGCTGCTGCTGCTGTTTGGGCGCCGCGGTATTTTCTTCCGCGAGGTTTTCGAAAGGGTGGGGGAAGGCAGGAACCTTCTGGCCCGTGAGCTTGTTGATATCCCTTAGGTTTATACGCTCCGAAGGGTCGCAAAACGAAAGGGCAATACCGCTTGCTCCGGCCCTGCCTGTACGGCCGATGCGATGTACGTATGTTTCAGGCACCTCGGGCAGGTCGAAATTGATCACGTGTGTGAGCGCGTCCACATCGATGCCGCGGGCTGCGATATCTGTAGCCACAAGCACCCTTATGCGACCAGCTTTGAACTGGGCCAGGGCATACTGCCTGGCTGTTTGCGATTTATTGCCATGGATGGCGGCTGCATTCACATTGAGCTTTTTCAGATCTTTCGTGATCTTATCGGCTCCATGTTTGGTGCGGGTAAATACAAGTGTGCGGCGGATCTTCTTCTCCTCCAGCAAATGCATGAGCAGGGGCAGTTTATCCCGCTTACTAACAAAATAAACCGCTTGTTCGATCCTTTCGGCTGTAGAGGAAACCGGGGTTACCTCCACCTTTGCCGGCTTGTACAAAAGCGAGTCTGCCAGCTGCGCGATCTGCGGGGGCATGGTAGCAGAGAATAAAAGTGTCTGCTTTTCTTCGGGCAATAGCCTGATGATCTTTTTTACATCCTGGATAAAACCCATATCCAACATACGGTCGGCCTCGTCCAGCACAAAAATCTCCAGGTGATCGAGGTGAACATAACCCTGGTTGATCAGGTCGAGCAAACGGCCCGGCGTTGCAATGAGCACATCCACACCATTGCGCAGGGCGAGGGTCTGTGTATGCTGCGAAACACCTCCGAAGATCACTTCGTGCGTGATGCCGGTATGCCTGCCATAAGCTGCGAAACTATCGTTGATCTGGCCGGCCAGCTCGCGCGTAGGTGTAAGTATAAGCGTGCGTATATGCTTATATCCCCTGGTGTTGCGCTGGTCCTGGTAAAGAAGCTGGAGAATGGGTATGGCAAAAGCGGCTGTCTTACCTGTGCCGGTCTGCGCGCAACCAAGGAGGTCGCGGCCTTCCAGCACTACCGGGATCGATTGCTCCTGGATAGGGGTGGGATTGGTATATCCTTCTGTCTTGAGAGCCTTCATAATAGGCTCAATAAGACCTAATTCTTCAAATAACATGATAATAGGTTCCTTTAATTGTCGTGAAAAAT
>DASTPZ010000013.1:0-42761 GCA_035761965.1 Flavisolibacter sp.
TATGGTAGCCCTTATAGCATCGGGCATATACATCATAGGCAGGTAGGTGTCCTTTTTTAGAAAACAATTGTAGCTGCCGGTTTCCAAAGCCTCGTGAAAGATCTCGATGGCATAGTCGGTCGTGCCGCCCCCTGGCGCCGATTTATAGGAGATCAGACCGGGATAGCGGAGGCTGCGTACATCAACATCGTATTTATTGAAATAGTAATTGCACCAGAACTCACCTGCATACTTGCTGATGCCGTAAACCGTTACCGGCTCTATAACAGTTTGCTGCGGGCAGTTCTGCCGGGGAGAAGTAGGTCCGAATACGGCAATGCTGCTGGGCCAGTAGACCTTTGTGAGCTTTTCCTCGCGAGCAATATCCAGCACATTCAAAAGTCCCTGCATGTTAAGGTGCCAGGCGAGGTTAGGGTTCTTCTCGCCTGTGGCGGAGAGAATGGCTGCCAGCAGGTAGATCTGGGTAACGCCCTGCCGTATCACCTGAACATGAAGCATTTCTTTGTTCATGACGTCCATGCTCACATAAGGACCTGTTCCCTGCAGAAGTGGATTCTCCTCCCTCAGGTCGGAAGCGATCACATTCGAAGCACCATAGATCTTTCTGAGAGCAAGGGTAAGCTCAACACCTATTTGTCCGGAAGCGCCAATTACAAGAATCTTTTCTTTGGTCATACAATCGTTGATAAAGGTTACAAACCTATAAAAATCCTACCAGTTAAACGCATAAGGGTTAAAGGGTAGCCATACCTTTAAAAATTCCATCTTAAGGAAATATCTTCGCGGCATGGTAACATTTTTGGAAGAGCTGTTTGCAGCACAGGAATATGACAAAAATAATTTTTTCCTCATCGCAGGCCCCTGCGTGGTCGAAAGCGAAGAGTTGGTATTCGAGGTGGCCGACAAGGTTTCTGCTCTTTGCAAAAAGCATGGCATACCGCTGGTGTTCAAGGCTTCCTATAAAAAAGCCAATCGCACCAGCGCCGGATCTTTCATGGGTCTCGGCGACCTTACAGGACTGGAGATCATTCAAAAGGCTGGCAGGCATTTCAACCTTCCCGTTACAACCGATATACATTCCGAAAAAGAAGCGGCTGAATACGCTCCCTATGTAGACATATTGCAGATACCTGCCTTCCTATCGCGACAAACGGAACTCTTGCTGGCTGCTGGTGAAACCGGTAAGATCGTCAACGTTAAAAAAGGACAGTTCCTCAGCGGGGAGTCGATGAAGTTTGCCGTCGAAAAAGTCCGCAATACCGGCAATGAAAGGATCATGCTCACTGAAAGGGGAACCACCTTCGGCTACCAGGACCTGGTAGTTGATTACAGGAACATTCCCATCATGCAGCAGCCATCGGTTCCTGTGGTGATGGATTGTACGCACAGCCTCCAGCAGCCCAACCAGTCCGGCGGTGTTACCGGCGGTAATCCCCAGATGATCGGAACCATTGCTTCCGCTGCCATCGCGGCTGGCGCCGATGGCCTTTTTATCGAAACGCATCCCAATCCCGCAGTAGCCAAAAGCGATGGCGCCAATATGCTGAGGCTGGACCTGCTCGAAGCCCTGTTGATCAGGCTTGTGAAGATCCGCAAGGCCGTGGTCGCATAAAAAAGGCTGGCGAAAAGCCAGCCCTATATCGTTGATCTGCTAAAAGCTTATCTAAGGTCCACAACCTCCACATTCGGGTACTTGCTCTTATCGAAAGCAAAATCCTTATCGGCCACGGTTACAGTGGGTTTCATACTATTGATGGTATAGCTGTAGCGTCCGCCTGATTTCTCAAGAAAGCGGGCACTGTAAATGCTGTTACCGGCCTTGTCCACCAGCAGATATATCTTATGAAAAGGTCTTGTTTTGTCGGTTGGCGTAAGCTCGATCTCCTGGAGCACCTTACCGCCTTCCTTTTTTTCGCCGTTGTATTTGTAGTAGAAGTCCTTGTCGTAAAAATTGGTCAGCAGCTTCTGTGGCGTCATCGCTGTTGCAGATGCATCTGCATTGTTGACGGTTACCTCATTGGCTGATTTATCGTAGTTCCAAATGGTCTTGCCATCTGAAAAGATCTCCAGCCCGTCCATGCTCACCTTGTATTTGGCACCTTTCATGGTTACCGATCCTTTCTTGGTAGAAAGGGCCTTGCCCTGGGCATTTTCAACTTTATAGGTAAAGCTTGCCTGTGGCGATTTATACGTCTTGAACTTGGCGCTTACCGCATCCAGTATCTTCTTGGCTGCAGGGTCGTTCTGAGTAGGATTTTTATCAGCCTGGGCATTTGCCGCAATCGCTGCAGACGCAAGCAATAAGGTAAAGAATTTTTTCATCACGAATTTATTTGATTAAAAAACCGGTTCAAAGATAACCGCTTTACCTTGCTTAGAGGCAAGCAATGTACCGGGGTTTAAAGCCGTCTCCTATCTTAACATCAGCTTAGTGTTTCGAGGTATTCAACCAGCTCAGATTCTGTCTTAATCAATACTTCCCTTGCCTTGCTGCCCTGGTTGGCACCAACCACACCAGCCGCTTCAAGCTGATCCATCAGCCGTCCAGCCCGGTTATAGCCGAGCTTCATCCGGCGTTGGATCAGCGATGTGGATCCCACCTGGTTCTGTACAATAAGCCGGGCGGCTTCTTCAAACAGCGGATCACGATCTGCCGAATCGAAATCCTTTCCTTCCAGCTCTTTTTCATCCACGTATTCAGGCAGCATGAAGGCCTGTGGGTAGCCACGCTGGTCTGCGATAAAATCAACGATCCTTTCTACCTCAGGTGTATCTACAAAGGCACATTGCAAACGGGTTATTTCGCCGTTATAAGAAATCAGCATGTCGCCCTTACCGATCAGCTGCTCTGCACCGCCTGCGTCAAGAATGGTGCGCGAGTCGATCTTGGACGATACTTTAAATGCGATCCTGGCCGGGAAGTTGGCCTTAATAGTACCTGTGATGATATTCACGGAAGGTCGCTGCGTAGCAATGATCAGGTGGATGCCTACGGCCCTTGCCAGCTGGGCCAGACGGGCTATTGGCATCTCCACTTCCTTCCCCGCCGTCATGATGAGATCGGCGAACTCATCCACTACCAGTACAATGAAAGGCAGGTATTGATGTCCTTTTTGGGGATTCAGCCTGCGCTTAGTAAACTTTTCATTGTACTCCTTGATGTTTCTCGTACCAGCTTCTTTCAGAAGATCATACCGGTTATCCATCTCTATGCAAAGCGCATTAAGGGTATGAATCACTTTTTTGGTATCGGTGATGATGGCATCTTCTTCCCCGGGCAGCTTGGCCAGGAAATGTTTTTCTATGTGACGGTATACGCTCAGCTCGACCTTTTTTGGATCGATGAGCACAAACTTCAATTGCGAAGGATGCTTTTTATACAGCAGGGAGACCAGGATGGCATTCAGCCCAACCGATTTACCCTGTCCAGTGGCACCTGCCATCAGCAAGTGGGGCATGCTGGCAAGGTCGACGATAAAGTTCTCGTTGTCGATCTTTTTGCCGACGGCGATCGGAAGACTATGGCTATTGTGGATGAATTTTTCAGAAGACAACAATGTCCTCATGCTCACCACGGTTTTTTTATGGTTGGGTACTTCGATACCGATGGTGCCTTTTCCCGGGATTGGCGCAATGATACGGATACCAAGGGCGGCAAGACTCAGGGCGATATCGTCTTCCAGGTTCTTGATCCGCGAGATGCGCACACCGGCGGCGGGCACGATCTCGTAGAGCGTAACGGTTGGCCCCACGGTAGCACTGATCTTTTGTATGGTGATGTCGTAATTCTTCAGCGTATTGATGATCTGGTTCTTATTGGCCTCAAGCTCCGCGGGATCCTGCACGATCTTTTCGCTGCCATGGGCTTCGAGCATGTCGGTAGTGGGATACTTATAATCGCGCAGGTCGAGGGTGGGCTCATAGGGAGGCAGGTCACTGTAGCCTTTTTCCTCATCCTTGACCTCTGCCGGCTCATCAGGCACTGTCTTGATCTCAAGCTGAAGCTCAGGCCCGTTCCTGGCAGGCTTAGTTATGGGCAGGTGCTCCGGTTCTGCAGGCGGCTCCTCTTTGATGATCTCCAGGTCCTTATTGTGCAGGATATCGCTCACGATCTCTTTTTCGATCAAAGGTTCATTGATGGTCAGCTCGTTTTCGGCAGGCCCGGGCTCCTCTTCTTTTTCGGTAAGGGTAAAGCCATTGTCTTCATCCTCATCGTTCAGCTGGAGCACCATACTACCATCGCCTTTAAGCAGGTTGCCTTTTTCCGCGGGCGCCTCTTCCTCTTCCGCTGCATAGCGGTCGTTGATGGTCACACCCTTCATGCTTGGCGCAACATTGGCCTCGGTTGCAAAAGCCTCTTCGTCTTCCTCCCCTTCTTCTGCCCAGGGCTTCCTGGCCGGAGACACCGCATCCGTACTGCGCTTCTCAGGCAGGTTGAATGACGGATTGAACTGCCAGATAAGGTAAGATATGCCAACCACCAGCAGCAAGGTAGCCGTGCCGATGGTACCAAGAAAATTCACCAGCCAGGAGCTGATCATATCACCCACCTCTCCACCAAAAGGAAAGCTGGCGGATGAAAAAAGGAAGGAAAGGGAGATAGAAACGATCAGCAGTCCTACGGTCACGTACTTCAGGTTACGCCAGATGGAAAAAACCTTGCGGTTAAAAAGCAGGTTGATGCCTACCACAAAAAAGAAGGTGCAGAACAGGAAGGATGCAAGGCCAAAGCCATTGTGTACCAGTCCATGTGAGCTATAGGCCCCGAGACGGCCAAGAAGGTTGGAAACCTTGTTCTCATCGTCGTTGTCGAAAAGAAAGGCGGCGCCCCTGTTCATTACCTGCGACTGGTCCTCTTTCCAGGTAAAGAGATAGGACGCGAATGCAATAAATAAAAAAATCGAAGCAAGCAGGGAAACGGTACCGATGATCTTCCAGGTACGTTCGTCCTTCGCAAGCTTTTTAAGATCGAGCTTTTCTTCTTTATCTGTTTTAAGCCTTTCGGCAGAGGGTTTGGGGGATTTTGGAGATTTTTCGGCTTTCTCGACTTTCTCGGTCTTCTCCGGTTTCTCTGCAGCCTTAGGCGTAATGGATTTTTTTAGCTTGTTAGCCATGAAACAAAGATAATGATCCCAGGCATGAAACGCAGACGGGTAGGCCATTTAGCCAAAAAAAAAGACGGCCGGCCTTTTCGGCCCGGTCTGCGTGCGCATACGCCGTTTTTTGTTCGGCAGGGCGAGGAAAAGCAGGCTTAAACGGAGATATCACCCTTATTTACGGATAAGTGCAACCAGCAGAACGATCCACCCTGCTATGAACAGCAGGCCGCCGATGGGCGTCATGATGCCGATCACGGGAGATATCTCCTTGTTCATGGCCTTGAGGGAGGCGATCAGGTAGAGCGAGCCGGAAAAAAGCGTGATGCCGCCCATGAAAAGAAAACCGGCATAACCTATGGCATTTCCGGAAAACCGCTCCGCCAGCAGGCCTATCGCCAGCAGGGCAAGCGCATGGTACATCTGGTATTGCACGCCCGTCTGGTAAATGCCTACGGTTTCTTCATTGGCGAGCTTTTTTAAACCATGCGCGCCAAATGCGCCCAGCGCAACGGCCAGTCCGGCCAGTATAGTTCCTACGATCAAAAAAAGTTTGTGCATATTATCCGTTTGCATGAAAAATCTTGTCCACCAGCACCTCGAGGCTAAGATTATCTTCGGGCAAGATAACATTGGCCTGCTGATAAAATATTTTACGGCTTGAATATTTTTTTATGATAAAGGACTTGAGCTGCTCATCAGGGATAGTGCTGATCAGGGGGCGTTGGGATTTTTCCTTGAGCAGGCGCTGGTAAAGACAGTCTGTTGAGCAATTGATCCAGGCAACAGTTCCCTGCTTCTTGAGGTAATCGATATTGTTATAGAAACAGGGAGTGCCACCACCTGTCGCCATTACAAAGCTTTCATGGTTTTCTGTGAGCAGGTAGAGCACATCCTTTTCCAGCAGGCGGAAGTACTCCTCTCCTTCCCTGGCAAATATCTCGGTAACCGTTCTTCCCTCATGCTCAACGATCTTTTCATCGAGATCAAAAAAAGGGATATTCAGTTTACTGCCCAGCAGCCTCCCCCAGTGCGTTTTGCCGCATCCCATGAAACCGATCAGGAAGATTTTCATCGTATGGCCTGCAGCCGGTTATTTAAATGCATTGAATCCTGTGATGTCCATGCCGGTGATCAGCAAGTGCACATCATGCGTGCCTTCGTAGGTGATCACACTCTCGAGGTTCATCATATGTCTCATAATGCTGTATTCGCCTGTAATGCCCATGCCGCCCAGGATCTGGCGTGCATCCCTTGCGATGTTGGTAGCGATCTCGCAGGCATTGCGCTTGCCCATGGATACCTGCTGAGGTGTAGCCCTGCCTTCATTCATGAGCATACCCAGCCTCCAGTTCAGGAGCTGGGCCTTCGTGATCTCCGTGATCATTTCGGCCAGCTTTTTCTGCTGCAGCTGAAACCCGCCAATAGGCCTGTCGAACTGCACCCGCTCCCTGCTGTAACGCAACGCCGTGTCGTAGCAATCCATGGCTGCACCCAGCGCGCCCCAGGCAATGCCATAACGCGCCTTTGTAAGGCAGCCGAGCGGACCTTTCAATCCTTTTACATTAGGGAAAATATTTTCTTTAGGAACTTTTACATTATCGAATACCAGCTCACCCGTTGCCGAAGCCCTCAGGCTCCACTTGCCATGGGTGGTAGGCGTACTGAAGCCTTCCATACCCCTTTCCACGATCAGGCCCCTGATCTCTCCGGCTTCATCCTTTGCCCAAACAACGGCCACCTGCGAAAATGGTGCGTTGGATATCCACATCTTGCTTCCGTTAAGGATCACATGATCGCCGGCATCCTTGAAATTGGTAAGCATGCCGCCCGGATTGCTGCCATGATCTGGCTCTGTGAGACCAAAACACCCGAGCCATTCGCCGCTTCCAAGCTTGGGCAGGTATTTTCTTTTCTGTTCTTCACTTCCATAGGCATAGATCGGGAACATTACCAGCGAACCCTGCACCGATGCCGTTGACCTTACGCCGCTGTCACCACGCTCCAGCTCCTGCATCATAAGGCCATAGCTGATGTAATCGAGGCCTCCGCCGCCATATTCATGCGGGATGGTGGGACCAAAGCAGCCCAGCTCTCCAAGCTGTTTTACAATCTGCTCGGGAAAGGCTGCACGTTGTGCATAATCTTCTATGATGGGGGATATTTCCTTCTTTACATAATTCCTTACAGTTTCGCGGATGAGCTTGTGTTCATCGGTAAGCAATTCGTCGGTAAGAAAATAATCGGGAGACTGAAATTGATCTGTTGCCATGCGGGCAAAAATAAGGATAGTTTATAGTTTACAATAAGCGTTTATGATCCGGCTCCCAGCACCCGCTGCTCCTTCCACAGATCATATGACTTTATTAGACCCTTTGTGCCAGCCTTAGGCCACAGGTGCCATGTTGAAAATCCCGTGCCGGTCAATGAATACGGTACTAAGCCGCAATACCATTCTGTATTGACCACAGACTCCTATGCATAGGGATGACCGTACTGCCTTTGAAAACCGTTTTTTTATCCCAACCGTTTGCCAAAAGCGGAGGCGGGCCCGGCAGAACCGCCCGGAGGCAGCAGCCCCGCCCACGCATGCCCGAAAAAAATCATGGAAAAAAAAGCTAAGATCATGCAGTACGGCAGGGCAAAAACGCTATTTTTGACCCGGCTGCCGGCTAACAGCAGCCCCAGAACAGTTCATCTTCCACCAGCTTGTAAAAAATAGCCTGACCCCAGGAAAAAGGGAAAACACTGCAGCTGAACAAAGCCGGCTGCTATTCAGTTCATTTATCAGGAGATGACCATGAACCTTCTTTTTCAACGCAGACATACATATGAGGTCAACAGACCCATAGACCAGGTGCAGACCAGGCTGAAATGGATCGTAACAAGGCGCTGGGATGATCTTTCGATGGATCTTGTTGGCCGTATGCAGCAGGACGGGCAGTTCAGCCTCAGCAGCAAATTCGGTCTTACCAATATCAGCTGGCTAGACGACAGTCCCGCCTATATCCGGGGCTCCCTCGATTCCGCGGAAACCGGCACCAGTATTCGCATCACAACCAAGCCCAATACCATACTGGTTTTCTTTTTCTATTTCAGCCTCCTGCTGTTTGCTATGGAATTGTTGAATATGGAACAGCTGATTCCATTGGAGAAGAATATCAAGACCGGTATTGCCATAGCCATCAATTGCCTTATCCTGGTGGCCATGCACCTGCTAAGCAACAGGATTAAAAAAAGATTTGAGCGACTGATGCAGCTGCCTGTAAAACAGGACTGAATCCTTTGGTCTAGCGTCGTCCGAACTCCTGGGTCCAGTAATTGCCCTTGCGGGCCACGCCCATCTCAGTATAATTCCTGTTCATGATGTTTTTGCAATGCGTAGGGCTGCCGATCCATCCCTTCACCACGTCCTGCTCGGTCTTGTATCCGGTGGCAATATTTTCACCATAGGCCCTCCAGTTGTACCCGGCTTTTTCGATCCGGTCCCCGGCATTGGAGCCATCAGGCGATACATGACTGAAATATTTTTTTTCGAACATGTCGTTGCTATGGACCTGTGCCGCGGTTTCAAGCTGGTTGTTCCAGGTTACCGGCGGCGCCGCCGCGTAGTAGGTATCGCCACACTTACAGCCCTCAGAGCGCACCTTGTTCACCAACTGCAGCAGGGTGGTTTTGTTGACCGATGCGGGAGCAGGATTATCATCATTGACAGCACTGTCTGCAGAAAGCTGGCCCTTGGAGCAGGAAAGCAGGGCAAAGATCACAGGTAGCCAAAACATGGTTTTCATATTAAACAGCTCAATAACTGCCAAACGATTGGAATTATTATGCTGAAGGCGTTAAATAAGTTGAAAAACAAGCCGGTAGAGAAATAACAAAGGGTGGCTGACTTTGTTCGTCAGCCACCCTTTGCAGCAAAAGGCGGGCAATAGCGTTTACCTGCCCTGCTCGGTCCGCCGGCGGGGTCCGGTTTGCTCCGTCTCCCTGTCCATTTCAACAATGCTCACCGGCTGGTCATGATCCCCCAGCAGGTGCTGGCTGAAATAATCCGCCATCTTCCAGAAGAAGTATTCTGTCATATCGCCGTAGGCATGCCTTTGTCCGGGCAGCAGCAGAAAATCAAATCTCTTATTTGCTTTAATGAGCGCATTGGCCATCCTGATGGAATGCGCCGGGTTCACATTATTGTCTATATCACCGGTGGTCAGCAGCAGGTGCCCCTTGAGGTTCTTGGCCAGGTCAGGGTTTTTATCGATGCTGTAGATAAATGACGTATCCCCTTTCTCGCCAATGGTTTCTTTTACACCATGGTGTTTTTCGCTCCACCAGCGGTTATAGATGGCATTGTCGTGGTTACCGGATGAAGACACGGCTACCTTGAAGAATTCGGGGTAAACCAGCATGGCGGCCGTGCTCATGAAACCTCCGCCCGAATGTCCATAGATGCCGACACGGTCTATATCAATATAAGAATAGCGATCGGCGAGCTGCTCAACAACAGCTTTTTTATCGGCCAGGCCATAGTCGCGAAGGTTACCATAACCATAAGTATGGTACCATTTGCTGCGCGAAGGATGTCCGCCCCGGTTGCCCACCGTCACCACAATGAAACCAAGCTGTGCCAGCCGGTCTGCGCGGTCCATGCTCCTGCTGAACGATTTGTTTACCGCTTCGGTCTGCGGACCGGGGTATACATATTCGATGATGGGATATTTTTTGGTTGAATCGAAATCAAAAGGTTTATAGATGACACCATACAGGTCGGTGATGCCGTCATCGGCTTTTACCTTAAAGGGTTCGGGAAACCTGTAGCCCGATGCAAAAAGCGAGCTCAGATCGGCTGCCTCGAGGTCCATGACCTTTCTGCCTTCGGTGGTATAAAGGGCCGACCTGGGCGCGGCATTCACCCTCGAATAATTATCGATAAAATACTGGCTTCCGTCATTCATGCTCGAAAAATGCTCGAACTCACCTGGGTTCAGCAGCTTCAAGCCACTGCCGTCGAAGTTTACGCGGTAGAGGTGCTGATAATAAGGATCCTCACCCGGCTCTCTTCCGTTGGCGGTAAAATAAAGCACGCGTTTTTTCTCATCGATGCCCGCAATATCATCGCAATGAAAGGCGCCGGAAGTGATCTGGTTTTTGAGGTTGCCATTTCCATCATACAGGTAAAAATGAGCCCAGCCATCCCTTTCGCTCCACTCAATCAGCTCGCTGCCACCGTTCACAAGCCCCGGTCTTTTCACTTCCACATAGGTGTTCAGCCTTTCGGGAATAAGTGTTTTTACCTCACCGCTTCCGATGTCTACCGAGCAGAGATCAATCCGCTTAAGATCGCGGCTTGTACGGGTAAAATAGAACCGGTCGTTAGTGCCCAGCCAAAGCAGCGGTCTCCAGTCGTCGTCCCTGGTACTTACCTTGGCAGGTGCCGTCCATATACCAATATCCTGGTCCTTGAACTGTTTGATATTAAGCTCACGGCTGGTCTTGGCCGCATTATCGAAAAGGAAAACGTGGGCAACAGGCGCGTCTTTTTCTCCCGGCATCCAGTATTTGTAGGTCTCGATCGTTGGCCTTGGCTCCGCTACACTGTTGATCACCCAAAAATCCTTGACGGCTCTTGCGTCGGTCCTTGCAAGGGCAAAGTGTTTTGAATCGGGTGCCCAATAAATAACAGCGGGTTTACGCTTGTTCCGGTTCTTTTCCTTGTCTACATTATTTTCTCCGCCGCCAGACAAAAATCCTTCGTTGCCATAACTGTAGAACTCCACACCGTCCTTTGTGATCTGGGATTCTTTGATGGTGCTGTCGTCTTCATTCAGAAGCGCCTTTTCGTAGTTCGCCCTGTCCATCCAGTACAGGTTGTGGTTGCGTACAAAAAGAATGGTTTGCCCGTCAGGCGAAACAGAAGCCCATCTTGGGTTCCGCTTCGGTCTTTTGAGCTCGGTGAGCTGAGCCAGCTGGCCGGTGTTGATATTGTACTCGAAATAATATTTCTTCTTTTCCGTTTTTGGAGGCGTGCCTTTTTTTGCCGTGCTGTCCCTGATCACAACTTCTTCGGTGCTGGCTACTTCAAACTGTATCCAGTTCTCATCCTTCACAAACCGCATGCTGTCAAATTTAAGATGCTGTGCATCCATCGGGTCTTTCACAATGGCAGTGAGCATGGCAGCCAGCTTATCATTATCGAAAAGCGGCTTTTTCTCACCCTTAGCCGGGTCGACTATATACCATCGTTTGCCCGACGGGGTTTCGTAGCTGTACCAGAAGCGGTTGGAGTTTTTTAGCCAGTGCGGGTCAACCGTCGTGCTAAATACCATCCTGTCGATCTTTTTCGGAGAAAAACGCGAGGCCAGCTGGTAGTTGGCCTTCGTTGCCGGGGTTTGTGCCATGCCGGCCGTGGCTGCCAGGCAGGCAAAGAGCAGTAATAAGCAAATGCGCATTAGGTTCATTTTATCTTGAAATGTAAGAAGGAATTTGCTCGAACCAATGCAATTATTTGCTGTTCCTGATTTTCAGGAAACACAACTTTTTCCCGAGCCCGGGCTTGAGGCTGTCTGCGGTTCATTCATCTTTTTTACAGAGTTTTTTGCCATCAATGGCCTCCTGCCATGGCATCGAGGTAAATGCGCATCTCTTCGTGGTATTCACGCGCCTGGGCCCTGGCCGCCTCTGCAAAATCTTCGCCACCCGAAGCATAGATGATGGCGCGGCTGGCATTTACCAGCAGTCCGCAATCCCGGTTCATAGCCTTTTTTGAGATCTCTTCCAGGCTGCCCCCCTGGGCTCCTACGCCGGGAACCAGGTAAAAATGGTCAGGCGTCAGCTCCCTGATCCTGGTAAAAAGCCCGGCCTGGGTGGCGCCGATCACGAACATCAGGTTGTCCGGACTGCCCCAGGCTGAGGCAGTGGTCAGCACCTGCTCATAAAGGTAGCGGCCCGCATTGCTCCCGGTTTCTTCCGCCATCTGCTTCAGCTCAAAATCCCGCGAGCCGGAATTAGAGGTGAGCCCGAGCAGGATCGTCCATTTGCCTTTATGCTCAAGGAAGGGCTTCACGCTGTCTTCGCCCATATAAGGCGCCACAGTAATGGCATCGAAGTTCATATGCTCGTAAAAAGCGCGGGCATATTGCGCGGATGTGTTGCCAATATCCCCACGTTTGGCATCGGCGATGGTAAAATGGCCCGCGGGTATGTAGCTGACCGTGCGCTCGAGTGCTTCCCATCCTTTCAGCCCTTCCGCTTCATAAAAAGCAGTATTGATCTTATAGCCTATGCAATGGTCCAGCGTAGCCTCGATGATCTGCCGGTTGAATTCGAAAATTGCATCGGGATGCGATTGCAGGTGGCGGGGAAGCTTTTTTCTTTCCGTATCCAATCCTACCATGAGGTAAGAGCCTTTGGCAAATATCTGCCCTGTTAACTCGCTGCGCGTCATGAGGGCGAAGATAGAGAATCGTTGCAGAGGTGCCTTGACCTTAAAAAGAATTTAAGGGTCATCAGCTGCCTGCATCGAGCTTCGCAAGTATGGCACGTTCGACCTCGGCACTGTCCCAGTTGTTCTCTATGCCTTCCAGCTTCATTACCTGCTGCATAATGGCCTCCTGCCGCAGGCTGTTTTGAAGGGCTTCGCTGTAGCGGATATGCGGACTGAAGGTTACCTGGCTGTATGCAGGTATCCATTTTTCGGGATGGTGTTCATGCAGCCTGGCTTCTATTTTTTTCTGGAGGAGAAAGGAAGGGTCAGCGGTTCTTGACCGCATCTCGATGAAATTATTGATGGCAAGGTCTGCGATCGCATCCGCATCGGGCTTGCGGCTTTGCTGGAATTCCTCAAGTATCAAGGCCCAGTCTTCTCCATACTGTTCCATTAAACGATTCAGCACGCTGCAGTCTTCAAAACCGGCATTCATGCCCTGTCCAAAAAACGGAACAATGGCATGGGCGGCATCGCCCAACAGGCAAAAGCGGTCTTCCCTGATCCATGGAAAACATTTGACGGTAACAAGCGAAGACGTAGGATGCGCGAAGAATTGTCGCGAAAGATCAGGCACCAGCGGCACCAGGTCGGGAAAAGTTTCGCCGAAGAACCGATCGACGGCTTCGGGTGTCTGCAGCCTTTCAAAGGAGAGCGGCCCTTCGAAAGGAAAGAACAGTGTTCCCGTGAAGCTGCCGTCGAGGTTAGGCAGCGCGATAAGCATATAGTCCTTGCGCGGCCAGATATGCAGCGCATTCTTATCGAGCAGAAAACTGTTGCCGGGGCCAGAGGGTATGTGCAGCTCCTTGTACCCGCAGTCGATATAGTACTGCTGGTAGTCGAAGCGGTCATGTGCCAGCATATGGGCCAGCCTGGCCGAAGAGTAAGCGCCATCGGCCCCAAAGCAAAGATCAAAGCTCACGGTTTCGATGCCCTGATTTGCGGTATGTGCAAACTGTATCTCATTCTGCTTCCAGTTTACCTGGGCGCAGCGCCGGTTGAAATGAATGGTGATGCCATGTTTTTCGGCAAGATCCATCAGCTTGCCATTGAGCTCCCCCCTCGATACGGAGTTGATGTACTGGCCCTGCTTTCCATATGGCTGAATGGCATGCCCGCCTCCCGCATGGTGAATAAAACGGCCGTGCATGGGTATGGCTATGCGAAGTACTTCGCCGGCAATGCCTACTTCCTCGAGGGCCTTGATGCCCCTGTCGCTCAGGGCAAGGTTGATCGAACGACCTGCTTCCACCTTCTCCCTGCGCATATCGCCCCTTCTCTCATAGATGGATACCTTGTATCCCCTTTTTGCCAAATAGATCGAAAGAAGCGAGCCTACCAGCCCCGCACCAATAACAACGACATTTTTTTTCATGACTTATTCTTGAGGAACAACCGGACAGAAGCTACTGCCCTGCATTGTCATTATCAAACAAACGACAAGGGGTTCAAAACCTGCCTGAAAGCATGCTCCTGATATAATCACCAAAGCGCCATACATCCTCGAATGTATTGTACAGCGGCACGGGCGCCACCCTAATCACATTGGGTTCGCGCCAATCGGCTACCACGCCTTTGGCGATCAGTGCTTCAAACACCTTGCGGCCATCTTTATGCATGAGCATCGATACCTGGCAACCCCTGCTTTCGACGGTCCTGGGTGTTATGATCTCCACCCCGCTGCCCTGCCCCCCTTCATTGGCTCCCTCGAGCAGATGCATCAGAAAGCCGGAAAGCAGGCGGCTTTTTTCAGTCAGCCTTTGCATGCCCGCCTCTTCGAAAATATCCAGCGATGCTTTGTGCGCAGCCATGCTCAATACGGGAGCATTGCTAAGCTGCCATCCCTCCGCCGTAGGAATAGGCTTGAAGCCAGGCTGCATCTTGAAGCGGCTTTCCTTTTCATAACCCCACCACCCGGCCAGCCTTGGCAGCGTCGTATCCCTTATATGCTTTTGATGGATAAAGGCGCCGGCAACACCTCCAGGACCGGAATTCAAATATTTATAGCTGCACCAACAGGCAAAATCCACCTGCCAGTCGTGAAGGCTCAGGTTTACATTTCCTGCGGCATGAGCAAGATCAAAACCGGCATAGGCGCCTACAGCATGAGCAGCAGCCGTTATCGATTCCAGGTCAAACACCTGCCCGGAATAATAGTTCACGCCACCTATCAGCACGAGGGCGGTAGCTTCCCCCTCGCGTTGAATTGCAGCCTCGATATCTTCCGTTCTGATATGATACTCTCCCTGCCTTGGGCTTAATTCTACGATCGCTTCCTCCGGATGCAGGCCATGCAGCCTAACCTGGCTTTCCATGGCATATTGATCGGATGGGAAGGCCTTGGCCTCACATATGATCTTGAACCTTTTTTTCCCGGGACGATAAAAGCTGGTAAGCAGGAGATGAAGGTTGACGGTAAGCTGGTTCATCACCACGATCTCTTCCGGAAGCGCGCCCACTATGGCCGATAACTGCCTGGGAAATATCTCGTGATAGGAAAACCAGGGATTGCGGGCCCCAAAATGTCCTTTAACGCCGAGACGGGCCCAGTCCTCCAGTTCCTGCTCCACACAGGCCTTCACGGTTTTTGGCTGCAGCCCGAGCGAGTTTCCCGTGAAATAGATCGTATCCCGCCCCCCGTGCTGCGGTATATGGAACTGCTGCCTGAAGGTCTTTAACGGGTCCTGCTGATCGAGCTGTCTCGCGAATTCTATACTGTTCTCGTATTGCATGAAGCAACGATTATATTTTACTGTTGATGATTAGCTGAATTAGTCCTGGCTAAACGTTTTTATACGGTGGCGATCACCTTCAGCTCGATGGCTATGGGCGTAGGCAGGCTCTTTACTTCCACTGTAGTACGGCAGGCCTGCACCTGGCTGAAATATTCTCCATAAATCCGGTTGTAAACAGGAAAATCTTTTTTCATGTTGGTGAGATAAACCGTCACATCAACCATTTTTTCCCAGCTGCTGCCACTGGCTTCGAGCACGGCCCTTACATTGGCAAACACGGCATGACATTCTGCTTCGATATCATAAGAAACGATGTTGCCTTGCTCGTCTTGCACAAGCCCTGGTATCGTATTGTCCTTTGCACTCCTTGGGCCAATGCCGGAAAGAAACAAAAGTCCGCCTACCTGTCTTGCATGAGGATAAGCGCCCAATGGCCTGGCTGCATTTTCTGTTTTTACGACCTGCGTCATGTTGTATAGTTAAACCCTGGTAAATAATTATTGTTCATTGCTCACGCGGCCAAAAAGACACAAAGGCATCTTCCCCGTTACAGTTGCACACAGATATTTTTTGCTTCGGTAAAGAAGCGAAGCGCTTCCCATCCGCCTTCTCTTCCAACGCCGCTGTTCTTGATGCCTCCGAAAGGCGTTCTCAAATCGCGCAGCAGCCAGCAGTTGATCCATATGATGCCTGCCTCTACCCTTGCTGCTACTGCATTGGCCCTTGAAATATCACGGGTCCAGATGGTTGCTGAGAGACCGTAATGGCCTTCGTTCGCAAGCTGCACGGCTTCCTCCTGGGTATGAAAGGGCTGCAGGGTGACCACCGGCCCGAATATTTCCTCCAGGTTGGTCTGGCAGGCGGGGCCAAGCCCCTCGATCACAGTAGGCTCTATAAAATAACCTTCTGCGCAACGGCCCTCCGGCTTTACTGTACTGCCTCCGCAAAGTATGGTACCGCCTTCGGCACGCGCGGTCTCTATGCAAGCCATCACCTTTTCAAAATGCTGCCTGCTCACCAGGGCGCCTTGCTGGCTTCCGTCTTCCATCGGATCTCCTACCCTGAGCTTTTGCACCTCCTTCACAAATGCCGACCGGAAGCGCTCATAAATGCTGGCTTCTATCAATATCCTGGAGCCGCAAAGACAGATCTGTCCCTGGTTGCTGAATGAAGACTGCACCGTTGTCTTCAGCATTTTTTCCCAATCGCAATCTGCAAATATGATGTTAGGATTTTTGCCGCCAAGCTCCAGCGACAGCTTTTTGAACATAGGGGCCGCGATCGAGGCTATACGGGCTCCTGCCCTTGTGCTGCCCGTGAAAGAAATGGCCTTGATGCGGGGATGCTTTACGATGGCCTCACCTACCGTATCGCCCCGTCCATGTATGATATTGAGTACACCTGGGGGAAGTCCGGCCGCCATACAAATACGAGAGAGCAGGAAAGCTGTTAACGGCGTCACCTCCGAGGGCTTGGCGATAACACAGTTGCCTGCTGCCAGCGCCGGTGCAATCTTCCAGGTAAAAAGATAAAGCGGAAGGTTCCATGGCGATATACAGCCGACAACACCAAGCGGCTGACGGATGGTATAATTCACAGCCTTGTCCTCCATGCTATGACTCTCCGAAGCAAAGTGCATGATGCCTGTCGCAAAGAACCTGAAGTTGGCCGATGCCCTTGGTATGTCAACCCGCTTGCTCAGCCAAAGAGGCTTTCCATTGTCGGTTGTTTCAGCAAGAGCCAGCGCATCGCGGTGTTCATCGATAAGCGAAGCGATCCTGTTGAGCACGGCAAATCTTTCTTCCGCAGGTGTTTTTGACCAGGAAGGGAAAGCTTTCTCCGCCGCGGCTACAGCAGCATCAATATCCTCGGAACCGCTATCGGGGATCTGACAAAACACGGCGCCCGTGGCCGGGTTCACATTTTCCATGAACCTGCCGGAAAGCGGCCCCGCCAGCTTGCCGCCTGTATAGTTTTCGAGCCCGGCGGGTATAGAAAGATCAAGCCCGACCGATTGCTGCATCATTTGATCTGCGATCATAAAATCAATTTAAATTGAGCCTGTTCTTCCGCCGTCAACAGGTATGCTCACACCATTTACATAAGAGGCAGCCGGACTGGCCAGGAAAGCCGCTACGGCCGCCACTTCCGATGGATCACCAAAACGGCCTGCAGGCACCTCGGCCATCATCTCCTTTTCCATCTCCTCTGGCCGGAGGTTCTTTTTGGATGCACTGTTCTGCACGATAGACTCAAGGCGCTGCGTACGCGTAAAACCAGGCAGCACATTATTGACGGTAATGCCGAACTGACCGAGCTCGTTGGACATTGTTTTTGCCCAGGAAGCAACCGCTCCTCTCGTAGTATTGGAAACGCCGAGGTTTTTTAATGGTATTCTCACTGACGTAGAAATGATGTTGATGATACGTCCGAAGCCTTCCGCTTTCATTCCATCAAGTACTGCCCTGACCATGATATGACTGGTGAGCAGGTGTTGGGTGAAGGCTTGCAGGAAAGCATCCTCAGTTGCTTCTGTTATAGGCCCGGCGGCTGGCCCGCCCGAATTATTGACCAGGATGTGGATGGGACCGGATGCTGCAAGCTGCCTGGCAAGATCGCGGGTAGCCTCCTGGTTTCCAAAATCAATCGCATGGTAGCGATGCTGCTGCCTGATGGATATATCCAGCTGCAGAACAGCTTCGCGCAGCCGCTCCTCGCTGCGTGCAAGCAATATGCAGTTCGCTCCCATGAGCGCAAGCTCTTCGGCTATGGCAAAGCCTATACCCTGGCTTCCACCACAGATCACCGCATTCCTTCCTTCCAATGATAGATTCATGCCGTCAAACTTAGGCAGATTTGTTGTAATTTGACTGGTCATTATACCTGCCGGATACCTATTTGCTTTTAAGCAGGTTGGTGCAAAACCCGGCAGCTAAGCTCAACGATCAATCATAAACAAAATCAGCCATGGCCGTCATACCTCCTTTTAACCTCAAGCGCTGGATCAGCGAAAACCGCGACCTGCTGAAGCCACCCGTCGGCAACCAGTGCGTTTATAAGAATGCCGAAAATTTTATCGTGATGGTAGTAGGAGGCCCCAATGCCCGCAAGGACTATCATTACAATGAAAGCGAGGAGCTTTACTACCAGGTTGAAGGGAATATCGTGCTGAAGATCATAGACGAAGGAAAGCCAAAGGACATTGCCATCAACGAAGGCGATATGTTCCTGCTTCCTCCCAAAACACCGCATTCACCCCAGCGCGGCGCGGGCACGGTAGGACTTGTGATTGAAAAAATCCGTGAAGAAGCGGAGAACGAAGAAGACGCTTTTATGTGGTTCTGCGAAAACTGTGGCAACAAGCTGCACGAAGAATTTGTTTTTGTAAAGGACATTGTTCAGCAACTGCCGCCGATCATGGACCGCTTCTATTCGAACGAATCGCTCCGCACCTGCGGGCAATGCGGGCAGACGATGGAGCCCCCTCAGAAAAAAACGGCGTAACAAATCTGCAATAGCAACATCTTAAACAGGCATCAACAGCCTCGAAGCGAGTCATGCCATCCATCTATGCCGGCTTCGCGGCAAATACAAAACTGTCCCTACTTTTGCCCTGATGAAGATCGACATCCACACGCATATCATGCCGGAAAAAATGCCCAACTGGACAAAAAAGTTTGGCTATGGAGAGTTCATTCACCTGGAAGAACGCAATTGCAAGGCCTGTATGATGAAGGGTGACCGGGTGTTCAGGGAAGTAGATAAAAATACTTTCGACCCTGGCATCAGGAAGGAAGAATGCCGGCATACCGGCGTGAACGTGCAGGTACTGTCAACAATTCCTGTTCTGTTCAACTACTGGGCAAAGCCAGCAGATGCGCTCGATACTTCGAGGTTCTTCAACGATCATATTGCGGAAACCGCTGCGAACGATCCCGCGAGCTTTATCGGCATCGGTACCGTTCCACTGCAGGACGTGGATCTTTCGATCCGGGAGATGGAACGTTGTGTGAAGGAGCTGTCAATGCCGGGCCTTGAGATCGGCACAAATGTGAATGGCAGTAACCTTGGTGAAAAAGAATTCTTTCCGTTTTATGAAGCGGCCGAGCAACTCGGCTGTGCACTTTTTATTCATCCCTGGGAAATGATGGGTGAGCAGCAGATGGAAAAATACTGGCTGCCCTGGCTGGTTGGCATGCCCGCCGAAACCACAAGGGCCATCTGCTCATTGATATTCGGAGGCGTAATGGAACGCTTCCCCCGGCTTCGGCTGGCCTTTGCACATGGCGGCGGAAGCTTTCCCTATACCATCGGCAGGATCGAGCATGGCTATCATGTAAGACCCGACCTGGTTCAGCGGGACAACAGCGTTAACCCGGCCGACTATCTTGGACGTTTCTGGGTGGACAGCCTCGTTCACGACCCGGCTGCGTTTCACTTCCTGTTAAATAAGATGGGAGAAGACAGGATCTGTCTTGGAAGCGACTACCCTTTTCCTCTGGGCGAGCACCGGCCGGGCGAACTGATCGAACAGCTCCCGCTGAGCAGCGATACAAAGGAAAAGCTGCTGTTTTCAAACGCGCTTGCCTGGCTTAACCTGCCGGCTTCTTCAGTCAAACAGGCCTGATTCCCTCTTTTTCATTTCGTTTGCCACGCCCCTGGCACCGGCATCCTGCTCTTCGAGCCTGGCAATGATCTGGCCATAGCTTTCGCGGTCGCGGTTCTGGCTAAGCTTGAATACATTGTCGATGGCGGTTACCTGCACCTCAAAGGCTACGATCGCTTTAAGCAGCCGGTCGCGGTATTCGGGGGGAAGGTTGCTGTAAACGGTTGAAGAGCTGCTGTTGTTCTGTTCAAAATGCAGCGAAGTTTTTTGAAGCACATCGATCAATGCTTCTTCCGGGAGAAAGGACATCCTTCCTTTTACATGGACCGACATATAATTCCAGGTGGAGGCCTGGTGGGGATTGGTATACCAGGTAGCACTCACATAGCTGTGGTGACCGGTGAATACGCAAAGCACTTCCCTGTTCTTCTCAAAGGCCTTGTGATGGTCTGTTTGCCTCATCATATGCCCGGTAAGGTAAAGCCCGCCATCACGCTCTTCTATGAAGACCGGTATCTGTGTGGCCACCGGCCTGCCCTCCTCGCTGCACCCGGCTATAAAGGCAAAAGGATGTTCCTGTATAAAGGCCAGCACTGCTGCCTCATCTTTCTCCTTGAAATAAGGAAGGTTGTACATCGTAATTGAATTGACTATTTTTAGCGCAATGAAACAGTTTCCAAAGCTAATCCTTATTCTGGCCTTTCTTGCCTCTGCCCTTTCAGGGATGGCCCAGGAAGATCCGCCGGATGGCGATGAAACCTTTACGGCAGTACTGCTGGTCATAGGTTCCCTATTCATCTGCGCCATGATCGGCGCTGCCATCATAGGCGCCATGTGGGCGGCCCTGATGCTGTTCATTTTCTTCGGGCTGGTGGCGGTCGGAGGAATTTCGGTCTCTGTCTTCTATGGCCTCCACAAGCGATCCTATAAAGCGGGTTTCAAAAGCTTCCTGCTATTTTTATTTGGATTCTCCTGCCTGTTCATCGGCGGTGCCGGCTCTTATCTTATCGCCAGTTTCACAGAGCTGCCGGTAACGGCTTCAGAAGCTTTGTTGATCGGTATGGCCAGCGGCCTTACCGGTGGCTTGCTCATGGCCCTGGCCACCTATCGCCTCTTTGGCTCACTCATCGGCTTTATGTCGAAACGGCTGATGAACAAGTCTGCATGATAAGCAGCACCGGCTTTTTGTGATAAGAGGGTACGACCGCCTGGATCTATTCCACCACTTCCGCGATCTCTGCGCTTTTCATGTGTGCATTGCGCATGGAGGTGCTGCGGGCCACATTGCCGGCGAATTCGTAAAATCCTTTTTTCGAAAGCTCATCATCGCTCATCATGATGGGCACTCCTGTGTCGCCGCCTTCCCTGATGCTTTGCACAAGTGGTATCTGTCCAAGGAACGGAAGATCGTATTCTTCCGCCAGGCGCTTGCCTCCCTCTTTTCCAAAAATATAATAACGCGCATCCGGCAGCTCGGCCGGGGTGAAATAGCTCATGTTCTCAACCAGTCCAATGATGGGCACATTCATCTGCGCCTGGCCAAACATGGCAATGCCTTTTTTGGCATCTGCCAGCGCTACATCCTGCGGGGTCGTTACCACCACCACGCCCGTAACCGGCGCGGTTTGCAGCAGGGTAAGATGAATATCGCCCGTTCCGGGAGGCATATCGATTACGAGGTAGTCGAGCTCTCCCCACTGCACATCGGTAATGAACTGCCTGATGGCGCTGCTGGCCATAGGTCCCCGCCATACCACCGCATTCTTTTCGTCCACGAGCAGGCCAATGCTCAGCAGCCTGAGCCCGTAACGCTCCAGTGGAACGATCATACCCTTGCCGTTCACTTCGGTCATCTGGGGCCTTTCGCCTCTTACGCCAAACATGATGGGAATGCTTGGTCCGTAGATATCCGCGTCCAGCAGGCCCACTTTTGCACCTCCCTGCGAAAGGGCCAGGGCCAGGTTGGCAGATACCGTGCTTTTGCCTACGCCACCCTTGCCGCTTACCACGGCAATGATATTCTTCACGCCTGGGAGAACCGAGCTTTTATCGGCACGGATGGTGGTTGTGCTGGAGGTGAAATTCACCTTAACATCGGCTTCCTTGTTGACAAGCAGCCGGATGGCATTGATGGATGCCTGCTCCATCATTTCCTTCATTGGGCAGGCGGGGGTGGTGAGCACCAGGGTAAAGCTCACCTTGTTTCCTTCAATCACAATATCCCTGATCATATTCAGCGTCACCAGGTCCTTACCCAGGTCGGGCTCCTGTACATTGCTAAGGGCTTTAAGTATATCCTCTTGGGTCATATCAGCATTTGTTAATGAATCCGCAAAGTTAACCCAAAGTTTTAAGCGGGATTCCGCTATTCGAATTGTACCTTTATTTTTGGAAGACCGATGAAGAAAATTATACCCCTCATACTGGTATTCAGCTGCTTTTTTGCCAAAACATCTCATGCCCAGTTTGAATCGGTGAAAGATTCTGTGGTTCAGCTCTATGGTATCGTGATGACAGCCGACAGCCTTGTGGGCATTCCTGCTGTAAGCATCACCATCCAGGGTTCCTACCGTGGCACGGTTACCAATAACCAGGGTGTATTCTCCATCGTGGCCCTCAAGGGAGATGTGATCGAGTTCAGCCACGTGAGCTATAAAACAAGGACCGTCACAGTTCCTCAAAACCTGCAGGGTAACCAGCACAGCATCGTGCAGCTGCTGGTCGAAGACACGGCCTACCTGCCTGCTACCATCATCAAGCCACGCCCCACGCCTGAGCAGTTTGCCCGGGATTTTGTAAACACAAAGGTGCAGGACGACGATATAGAGATCGCCCGTCAGAACAACAGCGAGGCCAAGCGCCGCGCACTGATGGCAACCACTCCCTCCGACGGAGCCGGAGCCACCAGCATACAGCTGCGCAATGTAGCCACCAGGGCCAGCTACAGGGGACAGGTACCGCCCATGAACATCTTCAGCCCAGCCGCCTGGTCCGAATTCATCCAGTCCTGGAAACGCGGGGACTACAAGAGAAAGAACTAGGCAATTTTTTACTCGCCTCTATTGAACGCCAGGGCAATCGTCTTCTGTTGCCATTGTACCAATCATCATCCCGCACCCAAACTTTCCTTAGGTTTGCACCTCAAACCAAAGAAGCTATATGAAAAATGTTTGTGTTATCGGTGCCGGCACGATGGGCAATGGAATCGCTCATGTATTTGCGCAGACCGGATTTTCTGTTTCACTGGTGGATGTTTCGCAGGACCAGCTGAGCAAGGCCCTTGCCACCATCACCAAAAACCTCGACAGGCAGGTTTCGAAAGGCACGCTTGGCCCGGAGGCCAGGGAGCAGGCCCTCAAGAATATTACCACCCATACCACGCTTGCCGAAGGCCTGAAAGAAGCTTCGCTTGTTGTTGAAGCAGCAACGGAAAACATCGAGCTTAAGCTCAACATATTCAAGCAGATCGACCAGCATGCACCGCACGGATGCATCCTGGCCTCCAATACTTCCTCGATCTCCATTACCCGCATTGCAGCCGTCACCTCAAGGCCCGAGCAGGTTATAGGCATGCATTTCATGAATCCTGTACCGGTTATGAAGCTCGTGGAAATTATTAACGGGTATGCTACCAGCCGTTCCGTTACGGAGACCATTACGGAGTTGAGCCGGCAGCTTGGCAAGGTGCCTTGCGTGGTGAACGACTATCCTGGCTTTATTGCTAACCGCATTCTCATGCCTATGATCAATGAAGCAATTTATAGCCTTTATGAAGGCGTGGCAGGCGTAGAGGAGATCGATACCGTAATGAAGCTTGGCATGGCTCACCCTATGGGACCATTGCAGCTGGCAGATTTTATCGGGCTTGACGTATGCCTGAGCATACTGAATGTGCTGCACGAAGGATTTGGCAACCCCAAGTATGCACCCTGCCCCCTGCTGGCGAACATGGTAACAGCGAGGAAGCTTGGCGTAAAAAGCGGCGAAGGATTTTATACCTATACTGCCGGCAGCAAGGAGCTGGTCGTGAGCGAACGCTTTAAATAAAGCTGTGGATAAATGACAATAGAAAAGCCCTGTTGAACAGGGCTTTTTCATTGAGACCAAGGTCTGTATTATTTCTTGCCGATAACACCGGAGATGCCAACACTGTATACAAAGTGGTAGGCAGCATTGTCGGCCGTTACGGGTATCCTGTATTGCGTGGTAACAAACAGCGTTGCCTCTTCAAAGAAGTTGACCCTCAGGCCGCCACCGAGCGGCAGAAAGGCCGCGTAGTTGGATTTATACTTGCCTGCACCCACACCTGCAATGAGGTAGGGAGACACCCAGTATTCGTCGGGGAACATCTTGAGATTGACCGATGCATCTGCAGCCAGGAGCAGGGCATCTCCCGAAGCACGGGGCCTGTTAGGCAGCGGGTAATTTACATAACTGGCGGCCAGGGTGCCGGCAAAATCGATATGTTTTCTCAGGCCCTTGAAATAGGTGATACCGAGACCTGGTTCCATTTCGTTGAAATCGGCCCAGTTCTTATCTCTCAGCACCGATTCGAGCGAGCTGCTGCGAATGCGCTGTGCAGAAAGAAAATCGTTCAGCACGAAGCTCACACCAAGCGAGCGTGGTCCGGAATAACCCTTCTGCGCCATAAGCGCGTTTGAGAGGAGGCAGACAAAAGCAAATGAAGCAAGCACTTTCTTCATAAATATCAGTTTGGTTTATGCAGCTCAAAAATAAAGGCTGGGCTTGAAATATTCTTAATTATTTGTTCATATGAGGCCGGGGTCATTTTCGCCCCAGCACCTCGACTTTCACCTTTGTGAGCCCTTTGCGGATATAACCTAGCTTTTCGGCGGCTGCCCTGCTAAGGTCCACCACCCGCGTCATCCGGGGGTGTAGCCGGTCATTGGTCTTCACAACCACGCTTTTATTGTTGGAAAGATTGGTAACCCTGATCCAGGTGCCCAGCGGAAGGCTGTTGCAGGCAGCAGTGAACTTGCCGCCATCGTACACCTCCCCATTAGCGGTTTTGCGTCCGTTGAATTTTTCAGCATAATAGCTGGCAGTGCCATAAAGCACTTTTGGCTTTGCCTTAGGTTCCCTGGCTTCGGTTGTATCTGCAGGTTCATGGTCACCGGAACCACCCTGGGCCTGACCGGCAATAGACAGCAGGAGGAGGGCCGAAGAAAATAACAGTTGTTGCATAGGATTTATTTAGTGGACAATATCTTTTCCCTGAGCTTCCTATCTTCTCCATATATATCTTCATAAAAAACAAGGTCTCCTTCTTTCGTATCACAGGTAAAATAACGGATGTATAAAGGTATCTGCCTGCGAACAGGGATATAGCGTTTTTGCTTTTGCGCCAGCCAGCTCGCCAGCGAATCAACCGGAACGGCATTGGCAGCCTTGGCACTGTCGTTGCGCAGTATGTATTGAGCCAGCTCGTTCCATGACTGCACGCGTACGCAGCCATGACTCAATGCCCTGCTGCTGCGGCTGAAAAGATAGCGCTGGTTGGTATCGTGCAGGTATACCGAATACTTGTTGGGGAAATTGAACTTGAGCACACCCAGGGCATTATCGTCGCCGCTGCCCTGTATTACACGGTAAGGAATGTAGTCTTTGAATTTCTTCCAGTCAACGCTGTAAGGATCGATCTCATTTCCATCCTTGTCCACCAGCATATACCCTTTCCTGATGGTATAGCCTGCGTCTTTTTTCAGTCCCGGCAGGATCTCTTTTTTGATGATGCTTTCCGGTATATGCCATTTGGGATAGGTGATCATATCGCTGATGGCGCTGGTGATGACAGGCGTTCTGGTGGCTGGCTTACCTACCACTACTTTCGATTGAAGGGCAACGCTGTCCTTTTCTCTCAATTGAAGGTAATAGCCAGGGAGGTTCACCCAAATGTATTGCTCAGGCATTACCGGCAGCTGTTTGTAGCGGTCCATGTTGATGGCGATCCTGATGAATTTTTCCGTATCCGTCTCGTTCAGCTTTTTAATGACCGCTGTGGAAAGCTTGCCATCTGCTTTCATCTCCCTTTTTTCCTGGTACCTCCGGATGGCAGCCGAGAGCTGCAATGAATCTGGGGTACCGGCATAGGCCAGCGTACTGTCTTCTTCGGCCAGACGCTTAAACACCAGCGAAGGGAGCAGGCTGCTGTCTGCAGCGCTCACATAGGTATAGCTTCGAAAATCAGCTGTTTGCAGAAAAGTATGCAGGGCATCCTTCAGCCTTTGATAATCTGCTGCCAGCGGCTCGAGCTGGCGGGCAAATGAATCCCTGCCTTCCTCCCGGAATAGCTTTAGCTGGGTAAAAAAATAATCGCCGGTGAGCGTCGAATCTTTACTCACCACGCTATCGGGCAGCAGTCGGCCGACCTTAAGATCTTTCACTGCCTGTACGAATGCGGAAGTGAGCAGCATATCGCCATAGGCCCATAAGGAGGCATCCAGCTTTTTTTTGACAGCAGTATCTGTTACCAGCTGCGTCCTTAAATTGGTAAGCTTCGTATAATAATAGTTTTCAGGAAAAAGTCCATAGTATCTGGCATTGGCCAGGAACACAAACAGCGAGTCGGCCTGGGAGGTAAACTGTCCTTTTGAGCACCAAATGGGTTGAAAAGAATGCTGGTCATATAGATACTGCAGCACCGGTGCATTCCGGATGCGAAAGGAGTCGGGCAGGTCTTTGTTGTTTTTGAGGATGTCTACCAGCGTGCCCTGGATCACGGCCTCCGCCCTGGCATTGATCTGCTCCGGGCTCTCAACGATCTCGGGGGCACTGACTACGGCATGATCTCCGTCATTGCAGGAAGACAGAATAAGCAGCGACAGTGCCGGGAAAATAAATAATTTAATGATAGGTGATGGTATATGGCGGCTTATTGCTTTCTTCATAGGATGATCAACAGGATGCAAATTTCTTACAAGATAAAAATTATTTGCTCAGTTTGCCTATCAACTGTTATACCATTTTTTTCATACATATATGCGCAGCAACTGGTCGTTGTTAAGAAAAATAAAACTTACTGGGCGCAGGTGCAGGCCGATAGCCTTCAGAAAATGACGGAATTAAAGGCAGCCGTACCGGGGATCGTATACGATCTGCGTTATGCCGGCACAGCAAATTTCACAGGGAAGAAGCTTTACCCGCGGGGCGACCTGGGTTTTATGCGCCTGGCCCCCGCGCTGGCCCTGAAGCAGGTACAGGAAGCCCTGAACAAGAAGGGTTATGGCCTGAAGGTTTTTGATGCCTACAGGCCTCACGGCGCCACCGTAAAAATGTGGGAGCTGGTGAAAGATGAACGCTATGCGGCCAATCCTGCAAAGGGTTCGGGACATAACCGCGGACTGGCAATTGATCTTACTATCATCGAAATGAGTTCCGGAAAGGAGCTGGATATGGGTACCGGGTTTGATAGCTTCACCGACACCGCGCACCATGCTTTTCAACAGCTTCCTAAAAAAGTGTTGGAAAACAGGC
The DNA here is from genome assembly GCA_035761965.1 of Flavisolibacter sp. GTDB lineage: Bacteria > Bacteroidota > Bacteroidia > Chitinophagales > Chitinophagaceae > Flavisolibacter. The sequence goes on from DASTPZ010000013.1 coordinate 27,412, forward strand.
TGCTGCTGAAGCAAGCGATGGAGGCTGCAGGCTTTAAACCTCTTTCAACCGAATGGTGGCATTATAGCTGGCCCAACGACAGGAACTATGCCGTGCTGGATATTCCTTTCCGAAGCCTGCTCAGAGCACCCGCGAGATCCGCTGTTCGATAAGCGCCAGGTCTGCAAGCGCCAGGGCTGTTACGGCCTCCAGCACAGGGGGAACCCGAAGCGCTATGCAAAGATCATGGCGGCCTTTTACTGAGAACTTTTCCACCGAGCCCGTCTCCCAGCTATACGACTCCTGCTCCCTGGGCGTGGAAGAAGTTGGCTTTACCACTACCCGGAATACAAGCTCGTTGCCATTGGTGATGCCGCCCACAACTCCGCCTGCATGATTGGTTCCTGTCCGGCCCTCCGCATCCAGGATAGCATCGTTATGCTCGCTGCCCAGCATGCGCGAAGCCGCAAAGCCAGCACCGAACTCGATGCCTTTGATGGCCGGGATGGAGAACACGGCATGACTGATCACCGATTCAACCGAATCAAAAAAAGGTTCACCCCATCCGACCGGCAGGCCCTTGACGCGGCATTCGACAATACCGCCGATCGAATCTTTCGCCGCTATGGCCTTTTGCAGGCCTGCCTCTATGTCCTTCTCCCCTCCCGCCTCTGTTAATACAGCTTCGATCGATACCTGGCCGAGCAGTTTTTTGGCAACCACACCGGCTGCGACCAGGCAAACCGTGAGCCTGCCGCTGAAATGCCCGCCACCTCGGTAATCCTCCCGCCCGCCGAATTTGGCATGCGCTACAAAGTCGGCATGGCCAGGCCTGGGTATGGCCCTGGTACGGTCGTAATCGGAAGACCGGGTATTGTTGTTTTCGAACACCATCGTAAGCGGTGCGCCGGTACTAAAGCCATTGAACAGGCCACTGATGAAAACAGGCCGGTCGTCTTCCTTGCGTGGCGTGGTGCCTTTTTGCATGCCTCCTTTCCTTCGCTCCAGGTCGATGATAAAATCCTCTTCCTTCAAAGGCAGGCCGGCAGGGAGGCCATCGATGCTGATGCCTACCGAAGGTCCGTGCGATTCGCCAAAAATGCTAAGCCTTAACAGGCGGCCGAATGTGTTCATATGATGTATTTGGATAGGTCTGAAATAAGGTTTGCTGCAAAGACGGGTTCAGGAGATTGAGCTTAGCTGCTCCATATGCTCCCAGAACTGCGGGTAGGATTTGTTCACAGCCTCGGCACCGTCAATGGTGGTTATGCCCTCCGCCCCCATGCCCGCCACCGCACAGGCCATGGCGATGCGATGATCGCCATGCGAATGAACGAGGGCTCCTTTTACCGGGTTGCCTCCTTCTACGATCATCAGGTCGTCCTGGAGGCGAATGCTCACACCCATTTTTTCAAACTCCTCCTGCAAGGTAAGCGCCCTGTTGCTTTCCTTATGGGCAAGCCGGCCTGCGCCCTCGATTACGGATGTTCCACCGCAGTAGGCGGCCAATGCAACCAGTGGCGGAAAAAGATCCGGGCAATCGGTTGCGTTGAAATGAAACGGCCGCAACCGGTTGCGTTTTATTTCGATCCGTTCCTGGCTGATGCTCGTGATGGCTTCGGACTGCATCAAGGCCTGCAATACAGCCCTGTCGGCCTGCGTGGAAAAAACATCCAGTCCCCTGACCGTGATGCTGCCGGCAACAGCAGCGGCTACAAAAAGAAAGGCTGCACCGCTCCAATCTCCTTCAACCGTATGATCCAGCACACCCGGTTTTTGAGGCGGTGCTTCGGGACCAAAATAAAAGCTCTCATAGTTCTTATGCTGCGGCAGCTTCAATCCAAAATCACTCATGATGCTGAGGGTTAGGTCAATATAAGGCTTGCTATTGAGGCCCCTTACCCTGATGGTGCAATCGCTTGCGCCTGCTGCCGCGTAGGCCATCAGGAGTCCCGTGAGGAATTGCGAGGAAAGCGATCCGTCCACTTCTATGTCGGCCGGTGTCAACGGCCCTTTTACTTCGAGTGGTAAGCGCCCTTCCTGGCTGCTGCACCGAACACCCAGCAGCGGCAGCACGGTGTCGAAAAAGCCCAGCGGTCTTTTGAGCAGGCTGCCCCTTCCATTGATGCGCAGGGCCTTGCCTGAAACGGCGGCGAGGGAAGTGAACATTCTTACCGAAAGACCGCTTTCTCCGCAATCGATATGATCGGCAACAGGCGCAAGACCCATGCTTTCGATAATGATTCGGTCTTCCTGCCTGGTAACGGAAGCACCTAGCTGGCCGATAATTGCCAGCGCGGCCTGGTCATCGTCGGATATGCCGGGGTTATGTAAAACCGTTGTGCCACTCCTGATAAGCGCGGCGGCACAGGCACGCTGCATGGCGCTTTTGGAAGCAGGCGCCTTGAGGCTTCCCGAAATACGCGATGGTTGGATCTGTTTCTGCATCACAAGCTTCGATAAATTTCTTCGATGGAAATGGGCTGTATCACAGCCTTTCCTATTCTTTTGAGCAAGATAAAGCTGATGCTCTCCCGCTGTCTTTTCTTATCCATTTTAAGCACTTTCATCACGAGGTCTTTGTCGAATTCGGCCCGCACCGGAAGCCCGTATTTTTGAAGCAGTCCGACTACCCTTTCCTTATCCTTAAAACCGAGAAGGTTTTCCGAAAGGGAAGAAGCGTAAACCATTCCTATAGAAATGGCCTCACCATGGGAAAGCTCGTACTGGTTCTCAAGCGCGTGCCCGAGTGTATGACCGAAATTGAGCAGCTTACGGTCGCCCTCCTCAAACTCATCCCCCTGCACAACCTTCGTTTTCAAAAGGGCGTTGCGCCTTACAAGCATATCGGTATCCGCTCTTCTCCTGCGGTAAAATGCAAGGCTGTTCTTTTCGAGCTCCGCGAACATGGAAGCATCCCTGATACTGGCATGTTTGATGATCTCGGCAAACCCATTCCTCCACTCCTTCTCCGGCAGAGAGTTCAGGAAGCTCATATCGTAAAGAATGAAAGAAGGCTGGCGCACTGTACCGGCAAGGTTTTTATAAACGCCCACATCTATGCCATTCTTTCCGCCGATAGAAGCGTCTACCATGGCCAACAGGCTGGTGGGCACAAAGCCAAACGGGATGCCGCGCATATAGATAGAGGCCACATAACCGGTGAGATCAGTAATAACACCTCCGCCCACACCCACGAGGGTTGTTTTCCTGTCGGCTTCCATCTCAATGAGCTGCGTAATGATCTCGTCCGCTGTGGCCTGCACTTTATAAGCCTCACCCGGTTTTAGCACTATGGTGTTCCAGGGCTTGAACCGTTTGGCATGCCGGGTATAGATATTCTCATCGGTTACCAGTACCGTATGCCGGGGATCGGCAATTTCTTTCAGCTGCGAGATGCTGCCACCCAGGTAATAGTCTACAGAGGCCTGGTTGAAAGAAAATTTTCTTTTCTTCATCAGCTGTTAAAAACTTTGGTTTGGTGGCTTATGCTTTCCATGTGCACAGCATCAAAATATTTTGTGATGAATTCGCGGCTCAATCCCAGCTGCTCTGCTCTCTGGCAGGCCCGGTTCAATATTTCATTCCACCTGTTCGTCTGCAAAATAGTGATGTTGTTCTGCTTTTTGTATTCGGCGATTTTTTCGGCCACCTTCATACGATGGCTCAGTATCTGCATCAGCTCATCATCGAGGTGGTTGATCTGGTTCCGCAATTTTTCGAGGGCCTGGTGAAACTCCTCTGAAGCCACATCTTCTCTCCTCCATATGATTTCTCCCAGCATTTCTGCCAGCCGTTCGGGTGTTACCTGCTGTTTGGCATCGCTCCAGGCATTGTCGGGATCGATATGCGATTCTATCATCAACCCGTCATAGTCGAGATCAATGGCTTTTTGCGCCACCTCCAGCAAAATATCTCGCCTGCCGCAGATATGGGAAGGATCATTGATCATCGGAAGCTGTGGGTTCCTTCTCTTCATCTCGATGGCCAGGTGCCACATGGGTGCATTCCTGTACTCGGTATTGCCATAAGAAGAAAAGCCGCGATGTATAAGCCCGATCTGCCCGATACCCGCCTTCACAACCCTTTCTACGGCGCCTGTCCAAAGCTCCAGGTCGGGATTGATCGGGTTTTTGATGAGCACCGGCACGCCGGCACCGCGAAGCGCATCAGCCACCTCCTGCACGCTGAATGGATTAACCGTGGTGCGGGCACCGATCCATAGAACATCCACATCAAAATGAAGCGCATCCTCTACCTGCTTGGCGGTAGCCACTTCGACAGCGGTTGGAATACCCGTGAGCTTCCTTGCCTGCTGCAGCCAGGCAAGTCCCTTGGTGCCGATCCCCTCAAAGCTACCGGGACGGGTCCTCGGTTTCCAGATGCCTGCCCTCAGGATATCCACTCTTCCTGTTGCCGCCAGCCTCTGCGCGGTTTCCATCACCTGGCTTTCAGTTTCAGCGCTGCAAGGCCCGGAAATGATCAACGGTCTTTTTTGCCAGGCCTGCGCAGCAGTGGCCCGGGAATTCATTGTTGCTTGCATATTCCTCGATTTAATCGGCAGTTAAGGATGTTCTGCCCGGCTGCTTTCAGTCCGGGTTCTCCATTAATGCTACCTTATTTCAATATTCTTTTTATCCTGTTTGCATTTACCATGAGTGCTTCCAATTGCGGCACATCTTCTTTTTCAAGGCAATCCCTGAACTTATGGAGTTGCCCTATGTGCTCGTTAAGTACATCCAGCACATTCTCACGGTTCTGCACAAAAATAGAAGCCCAGGTAAGCGGATTGCTCTTCGCCAGCCTCACTGTGCTTTCAAAGCCACCGCTCGCCAGCTCAAAAATTGCATCTTCCTCCTGTTCCTTTTCCAGCACCGTATTGGCGAGTGCGAAGGAAGTAATATGTGAGATATGGCTTACATAGGCCACATGTACGTCATGCGCGGCACTATCCATGTTCACGATATGCATACCCAATTTTTTGTAAAGCATCTCCACAAGCGCTACTGCATCTGCACCGGATCCTTCCCGGTTGCATATTACCGCTGCCTTGTTTACAAAGGCTCCGCGCACCGCTGCATCAGGACCGCTGAACTCTGTTCCCCACATAGGATGGGTGGCAACAAAACGACCTCGTGATCTGTGGTTTTCGATCGCGGACAGAATGTTCTGTTTTGTGGATCCCACATCCATCACTACCTGGGTGCTGACCCTGTCCAGAACGGCTGGAAGCATCCGGAGAATGGCATGCACCGGCATGGCGAGTATGATCAGCTCCGCGCTGTCGACAGCTTCTTCCAGTGTAGCCATCCGGTCGGCCAGTCCACGCTCCAGCGCCTTCTGCCGGTGGTCCTCAACGAGCTCAACACCGATGATGGAGGAAGCAATTCCCTTCTCCCGCAAAGCCAGCGCCATCGAGCCTCCTATCAGTCCCATACCAATTATTGCGGTCCTCATATGCCAGCTTCTTTTATTCTTTGAATGGCTTGCTCAAACCTTTCAACGGGGCTGCAAAGACTGATTCTTATGTACCGGTTGCCTTCCGACCCAAAGATGCCGCCGGGTGTGATGAACACCCTGGCGCTTTGCAGCACTACATCACTCAGCTCAAAACCATCTCTATACCCCGACGGCAGCCCCGCCCACAGGAATAGGCCTTGCTGCCCTGTGTCGTATTCGCATTTCAGCAAATCGTATAACAGCTCATGTGCCTTCTGCCTTCTTTGTGCATAAACCGCGTTGATCCCTTCGTACCAACCGGCATCCAGGCTTAGCGCTTTCGCGGCAGCCATCTGTACAGGAAGAAACATCCCACTATCCATATTGGTTTTAAAACGAAGCACTTCTTCTATTCTTTGTGCCGCCCCGCAAAGCAGGCCAACCCTCCAGCCTGCCATGTTGTGTGATTTACTGAGCGAATTCAGCTCAATGGCGATCTCTTTTGCACCGGGTATGGAAAATATGCTCATTGGCTCAGGGTTGAGAATAAAGCTGTAAGGGTTGTCGTGCACGACCAGTATTCCATGGTCCTTTGCAAAACCTACGATCCGCCCCAGCCATTCCTTGTCAGCGGCACTGCCCGTTGGCATATGAGGATAATTGATGAACATCATCCTGACCTTGTCCAGGTAACGCATCTCCATAAAGTCCGGGTAATAGCCATTTTCCTGCCTGAGCACATATTCGCGGCACCGGCCGCCGGCCAGCTGCACCGCGCTGCTATAGGTTGGATAGCCGGGGTTTGGCACCAGCACCTCGTCGCCTTCGTTCAGATAGGTCATGCAGATATGCATGATGCCTTCTTTTGACCCCATGAGCGGCAGTATCTCCGAGGAAGGGTCAAGATCTACCCCATACCATTGCCTGTACCAGGCGGCGGCAGCCGTACGAAAGACCTCGGCTCCCCTATAGCTTTGATAGCCGTGGACATCGGGCCGGGCGGCGGCCTCCTGCAATGCTGTTATCACATGGGGATGAGGCGGCAGATCGGGACTGCCGATACCCAGGTTGATCACCGGCTCGCCCTGCTTGTTGAGCTGTGCGATCTCGCTAAGCTTTTGAGAGAAATAATATTCTCCTATACCTTCCAGCCTTTTGGCTAAAGTAAATTCCATCATCGTATCGTTTTACCTTTTTTGTAAACGCCAAGGATGCTGAGCGACCGGGTCATGGGCCTGATGCCTTCGACTACTTTATCGAACCGCTTCACCGAATCAAATTCCATATCAGCATGAAAGCTGTACTGCCATTCTTTTTCGGGGATAGGCATACTTTGCAGCTTGCTGAGGTTGATGCCGCCTTTTGCAATCCGCGCCAGGACCTTTGCCAGGCTGCCTTGCGAATGATCTGTTTGAAAACTGATCGAAGCCTTATCAGCTTCCTCATCCGGGGTCGCGGCCCCCGCCGGGCGCAGGTATAGAAAGCGCGTATAATTTTTTTTGTTGGATTGTATCCGGGAAGCCAGTACGTCAAGACCAAACAGCCTGGCGGCAAGCTTGCTGGCAATGACAGCTACATGCTTGTGACGGCCCTGGTGGATTTGCCTTGCGCTCAAAGCCGTGTCTTCTGTTTCAACCAGCTTCCAGCAAGGATGTTTTTCAAGATAGCTCATGCACTGGAGAAGCGCCATGGGATGTGAGTGCACTTCGCGGATGTCTTCAAGCTGCACGCCGGGATTGACCATCAGGTTCTGGTGTATCTGCAGGTAGATCTCACCCGCGATCTGCAGCCCGGACTTTTGAAGCAGGCAATAATTGGGAAGAATGCTGCCAGCAATAGAATTCTCTATGGCCATGACGCCACCATCGCTCTCCCGCGGGTTGGCAGCAATTCTAACCACCTCGCGAAAGCTGCTGCAGGGAATGACCTCAATACTGCGGCCAAGAAATTCCCTTGCGGCGACCTGGTGAAAGCTGCCTTCATAACCCTGTATGGACACGCGTTTTGCCATGACAAAAAAAATCCCGGCTTTTAGCCGGGAGTCTTATGTTGATTCGTTCATTGTTAAGATTGCAACAAAAGCATTCCCGGCCTCATTTTATAGAAGTAAAAATAAAACCAACGATATGCCTTTGTAATTGTCATCAAAACAAATATAGCCATCTATCTGGATGGGACAAAGTTAATTTTGAAATGAAGGGGTCCTTTCCATCATGTTATCTTAGCGCCTGACCGAATCGGCTTCATTCATCCTGATTCTTCTTCCTTTGTATTTTTTGCCGTCGATGGATCGCATCATCTGGTTGGCTGCACTCTTATCAACTTCGATCCAGCTATTCATCTCTTTCATATCGATCCTGCCGAGTGCTTCCTTTGTAAGCTCGCTGAGGTCGAGGATGAACTGGAGAAAGCTTGCCTTGTAAAAGCCATCCTTGGTACCGAGGTTTACAAAAAGACGGGTATAGTTGCCGTTGCCGCCGAATTCACGGCCCCTTGTATCTCTTCTTTTGTCGCCGTAGCGGTCGCCCCTGCTGTCGGTTGCCCTTCCCCTGTCCTCGCGGCGGTCGCGGGTATTGAGGTCTTCCGCATTTTCGTAGTACTTAAGGAAACGGTCGAATTCGAGGGCTGCCACGCGCTTAAGCACTTCTTCCTTGGTTACTTCGGAAAACTTCTCCTGGAGCATGGGTATATAAGTTTCATAATCACCATGGCTGATATCGGCCTGGAGCAGCTTGTCCATAAAATAGAAGAACTGTTTACGGCACACGTCCTTGCCGGTGGGTATTTCCAGCTTATGAAAGGGCACCTGAACCATGCGCTCGATCTGCCTGATACGGCCTGTTTCGCGTGTGTGAACGATGGACATGCAGACGCCGGTCTTGCCTGCTCTTCCTGTACGCCCGCTGCGGTGTGTATACACTTCAACGTCATCAGGGAGCTCGTAATTGATCACATGGGTAATGCCTTGCACGTCGATACCCCTGGCTGCCACGTCGGTAGCGATCAGCAGTTGGAGTGTCTTCTCCCTGAACTCGTCCATCACTTTGTTGCGTTGGGCCTGGGTGAGGTCTCCATGAAGCGCATCGATGTCATAACCCTCTCTCGTAAGGCGGCCCGCAATCTCCTGGGCATCGGCCTTTGTACGGGTAAAGATGATGCCGTACATGCCGGGATTAAAATCGATGAGCCTTTTGAGCGCTTCGTAGCGGTGCTGCGCGGAGGTGACAAAGAATTGGTGGTCTATGTTCTTGTTGGCTGTGTTCTTCTTGCCAACGGTGATCTCCGCCGGTTCCTGCATATAGCGTTTGCTCACATTCCTGATTTCGGGCGGCATGGTCGCGCTGAACAACCAGGTGCTGTCGCGCTGCGGCGTATTCTGGAGAATGAATTCGATATCATCCTGAAAGCCCATGTTCAGCATTTCGTCTGCCTCGTCGAGCACTACATATTTAATCTCCTCCAGGTTAATGGCCTTTCTCTCGATAAGGTCGATCAGCCTGCCCGGTGTAGCCACCACGATTTGAACACCCCTGCGAATGTCCCTGATCTGCTGAGAGATGGACGAGCCTCCATAAACGGCTACTACGTTTATGGCCGACTGGTATTTTTTAAAGAGCTCGAGCTCGTTAACGATCTGCAGGCATAGTTCCCTGGTAGGGCAGATAACCAGGGCCTGGGGGAATTTTTTACCGGCTTCTATGAGTTGCAGCAAAGGCAGACCGAACGCTGCTGTTTTGCCTGTGCCGGTTTGTGCAAGTCCTATCAGGTCCTTTGTGCCCGAAAGCAGCACGGGTATAGCTTTTTCCTGAATGGGTGTTGGTTGTGTAAACCCCAGTTCTGCTACAGCCTTTAACAGCTTCTCCTGAAGTCCAAGCGCTTCAAACGTTATCATTATAAAAATTTGTGCAAAGGTAAAGGAATTCGTTGCGGCGATGCAGGTTTCACGCAAAGGATAAAAGAAGGAAGGCTGACGGCAGAGCATGTGCAGCCGGCGAGCCGCTTATGGATGTGCTTGTTGGACTGATAAAAAGAACCGCCCCGTGAACAGGGCGGTCATCTAACGATTGCTTGCCATATAAAGTCTTACATGAACAACATGGTTTATGGCAAGTACTGCCTCACCTTACTTGGTGCGGGTAGTATCGCCAGTCCTGTTCAGGGTTGAAGTGTCGCCAGTTCTTGTAGACGTATCACCAACACCAGGAGTCAGGGTGTTTGTTGTATCACCACCAGTGTTCATTTGATTCATTGTTGTTGTATCGCCGGTTCCTGTAGCTGTGTCGCTACCTGTTGTGCCTTCGCCGCTGTTATTGCATGCTACGAGTACGCCAGCGATTGCGAGAATTCCGAAAAACTTTTTCATGTGATTGATTTTTGATTTGTTTTAAAGTTGTATACAGGTTTTAATAAACTGTCCGATCAATTGTCTCCCGAGATCTTTTTAAGGGAGTCTTTTTTAGCTTCTATGGACGAGTCGAACTTGTCCTTGAGCTTTTCCCTGCGCTCTTTCAAAAGCTCAGTCTGCGCCTCAGTGGTAGAGTCGATATTGTCGAGCAAGGTGTCCTTTCTTGCCTCAAGCGAGTCGAGTTTATCTTCCACCGGGTTTTCGCTGCTATTGTTGCAGGAAAGCAGCAGGACCGCTCCGAAAAATACCAGGATTGTTTTTTTCATTTTTTATCTGTTTGTTGAGTCGCCATCCAGCCTGTTCTCAATTCGCTCGCCCAGGTCCTTTGCCTTTGCTTTGGTAGAGTCCCAGATACGCTCGGCCGCGGTATCGAACTTTTTGCCTACTGAATCCAGATCCACCTTTATTTTTGCTTCATTGTCACAAGCTGCAAGAAATACCACAACCAGGCTTATCCATCCAAGATTCTTCCTCATTTTCAGGCTGTTTACAGGATTAATACCCAATGCTCCAAAAGGTAACCCTGCGAGAGAAAAAATTTTTTTAACAGCCGGGATGGGTTACTATTTTTAATTACCGGTATTAAAAAGGGCTTAATTGAAAGTGGAGATCAACGAAAAGGCTTTGCTGCAGGGACTGGCCAAAAACGATAAAAAGGCGGTTGAAACCATCTATAAGGAGAATTACAACCTTATTCAGGCCCTGGTTATCGGTAACAGTGGTACGGCAGAGGATGCTAAGGATATTTTCCAGGAAGCCATGATCGTTTTGTACGAAAAGGTTCAATCGGGCAGCTTTGAGCTCAATTGCCAGATCAAAACCTTCATCTACTCCGTCGGCAGGCGCCTATGGTTGAAAAAGCTGATGCAGCAGAACAGGTTCTCGCTCTCCGATGGCTATGAGGATGCGGTTTCGGTAGATGAGGAAGTAGAAGAGCATGAAAGGCGCAATGGCGAATTCCTCATGATGGAGAAGGCCATGAACGGATTGGGCGAGCCCTGCAAAAGCTTACTGGAGGCTTTCTATATGCAAAAGCGGTCCATGCAGGAGATTGCTGCCAATTTTGGCTATACCAATGCCGAGAACGCTAAGAACCAGAAGTATAAATGCCTGATGAGGCTGAAAAAACTCTTTTTCTCTCAATATAAAAATGAGTCACCGTGATAGAGGACATTCAAATACTGGAAGCTGTTGAACGCTATATATCGGGGCAAATGAGTCCTGACGAGCGTGTGTATTTCGAACAGTTAAGGAAGAGCAACCCGGAGATCGACCAGGCTGTAGTGGAACATACATTTTTCCTCCAGCAGATGAACCGTTTTGATGGCACCCGTCAGCTGAAAGGTATTTTGAACGATACCCATATCCACCTGGCTGAAAAAGGACTGATCCGCTCGCCGAGGCTGAAAGGCCGTGCCAAGGTTGTTTATCTTTTCAACCGCTATAAAAAGACCGCAGCCATCGCCGCTTCCATTGCCGGCATTACCGCACTCACCATGAGTGCGCTCATCTGGTCGCTTTCGCCCGGCAAGCCGGCAAAGCAGGAGGACCTCGTGCAGCTGAAAAGAGGCTTCGACAACGAGATCAAGCAGATCAAAAAGCAGAACCAGGCGCTCGATCAAAAGATCGAAAACGTGAAGGAGCAGAATACCATCCAGCCCGTTATACAGTACACAAGCGGCGGTACCGGCTTTTTGATCGACACCAAGGGCTACCTGGTTACCAATGCCCACGTCGTGGACAATGCCCGGCATATCGCAGTGCAGAATGCTAATGGCAAGGACCTGAGCGCTACCATCATCTATAAGGACGCAAAAAAAGACATTGCCATCCTCAAGATCACCGATAAATCATTCAAGTCGCCATCCTCCATACCCTATGGCATTAAACGCTCCGGCGGCGATCTTGCGGAGCGCATCTTTACGCTCGGCTACCCAAGAAATGACATCGTTTATGGCGACGGCTATATCGCAGCCCGCACAGGCTACAATGGCGATACGCTGGCCTGCCAGATCGACATCCCTGCCAACCGCGGCAACAGCGGAAGTCCCATCCTGAATAAGAATGGGGAGATCATCGGTGTGATCAGCAATAAGCAGAACGCCGCAGAAGGCGCTGTTTTTGCCATTCACTCGAAATACATCTTCGATGCCATCAGCCAGCTCCAGAAGGATACGGCCTACAGGAACATCAGCCTGCCGCAGGCGGCCAGCATCCGCAGCGCCGAGCGCACGAAGCAGGTTGAAAAGATCTCCGATTTTGTTTACATGGTTAAAGTGAATTAGCGGGAAGAAGAAAAAAACAGGCCGGCAGCTTCATGCAGCGCCGGCCTTCTGTTATCTCGTGCTTCTTCAATAGCTTACCTTGCCCAAAGCTGCGAAGGGTAAGTTCCATTCTCCACCAGCGTTGTCAGGCTTTTTTGCACAACGGGTGCATCTTCCTTGTAGGTAACGCCAAACCATTGCGCCGATGTTGGCAGCACCTTGATCACGCCCTCCCCTGCTTTGATCCATTGGTCGGCTACGAATGGAATAAGGTATTCCGATTTCAGATTGGTGATGTTTTGTTCAAGAAAAGCCTTGAAACCTTTCCTGATAAATTCGAAAATTGATGGGTGGAAACACCAGAAATTCATTGATGCCTTGGCATTCTCGGGAATCTCATGTTTGCTGCCATCGGCTTCTTCATATACCATCACACCATTCTCCCGGTACAGCTTTACCCGCTCATAAATCGCTACCAGGTTGTCCTGTGCGTCAACCTCGCACACACCGCGGCTTACAGAACCATGCTCGGAAAGGGTTTTGGCCAGCTCATAGCCTACAATGGCGTATACATCCTCCTTGCAACCGCTTTGAAGAAAATCGTGCGCCTTCCTGAAACCGTCGGCGCCATAATAATCGTCGGCATTGATCACCGCAAAAGGTTCTTTTACCGCATCACTGGCACACATGATCGCATGAGCCGTACCCCAGGGCTTTGCCCTGTCTGGCGGTACAGAGAATCCCTCCAGGTATTTGTCCATTTCCTGGTACACATACTCCGTTTCGATCCGGCCGGCCAGCTTGGGCTCAAAAATATTTTTGAAATCCTCCGCAAAATCACGGCGGATGATAAAGACCACCTTCTTGAATCCGGCCTTGATTGCATCATAGATCGAATAATCCATGATGGTTTCGCCACCGGGCCCGAACTGCTGAATTTGTTTCATGCTGCCATAGCGTGATGCCATTCCTGCGGCCATGATCACTAGTGTAGGTTTCATCTGTAATTTTTTATTCGGCCCCGAAAATAATACATTCGGGACGTAAGCGTAAATGATGAGTTCAATTGACTGGGGCCAATGCCGGATCGACCCGGTTTCTTCCCTCTTAAAATTTCATACCACAGCCTCGGTTCTGCGGCTTGACCTGCTACACCCGGTTATTTCGGGTAATAAATGGTTCAAGCTGCAAAATTACCTGAAAGAAGCCCTGGCCTCAGGCAAAACAACGCTCCTGAGTTTTGGCGGCGCTTTTTCAAACCATATCGTGGCTACGGCAGCAGCTGCAAAACAAGCGGGTTTAAAGAGCATTGGCATCATCCGCGGCGAGCAGGGCTCCTTTCCTTCACATACCCTCGAAGCTGCCAGATCCTATGGCATGTTCATTTACTTCAGCGACCGGGCAGACTACCGTTCGAAAAAGCTCCCCCCTGCTGTTTTGAAAGAGCACGATCCCCTCGCCATTTACACAATAGGAGAAGGCGGCTATGGCTTGCCGGGAGCCCATGGTGCCGAAGCCATCCTGCAGCAGGGAGATACCAGCATCTACACGCACATACTGGCGGCAGTCGGAACAGGCACTACCCTCGCCGGGTTGATAAGGGCAAGCAGTTCCGCGCAGGCCGTCACCGGCATCAGTGTGCTAAAGAACAACCGCTCGCTCACAGCAGAGATCAATGAGCTGCTTCCGGAAAACAGGCAGGACGGCTTTGCCCTTCTGCACGATTTTCATTTTGGCGGCTATGCCCGCTATAACGAAGAGCTCATCCGCTTTATGAACCAATGGTATGAAAGCACCGGCATCCCGTCGGATTTTGTATACACCGCCAAGCTTTTTTATGCTGCCAGCCACCTTTCGGCACAAGGCTATTTTCCACCGCAAAGCAAGCTGCTCCTCATCCACAGCGGCGGACTACAGGGAAACCTTACACTGCCCAAGGGAAAGTTAATATTCTGACCGCCTGCTTATATTTGCACGGTTTCTGATAAATTGGCCCATCAACTATGAACCGTATTTGCTGCATCATCCTCGCCCTCGCCTTTTCTTCCGTACTGGCCGCACAGGACACGCTTCCGAAGTTTTCGGTGAAGAATGTAGGCAATAACCGGTTTATTGTAGGCTGGGTGAATACTTACGGACTGGTAAAACAAATCAGTATCCAGCGGTCGCACGATAGCCTGAACAACTACAAAACCATCATGAGCGTTGCCGACCCCAATGCCCGGCAAAACGGTTTTGCAGATACAAAAGCGCCGAACGACCATATGTTCTACCGGCTGTTTGTGGTGCTTGACAAAGGCCAGTTCTTTTTTACCGAAGCCAAAAAGCCAACGCTCGATACGATGCGGATCAGCCGCACAAACGGCATAGACAGCAGGCCTAAGGACTCAAGCGGTAACATAATCAAACCCATTGTTCCTAAAAAACCTGATTTCATCCCTTCTTTTTTTGTCTATACCAACCGCGACGGCTATGTGTTTATCAACCTGCCTGATGCCGACAAGAAAAAATATCGCATTAAATTTTTTGAAGAGGACGATAGCTTCCTGTTCGAGATCAAAAGCATTAAGGAAACCGCACTTACGCTCGATAAAACAAATTTTATGCACGCAGGCTGGTTTAAGTTCGAGCTTTACAACGACGAGGCACTGGTAGAAAAAAACAAGTTCTATCTCTCGAAAGAGTTCTGATAATTACCCCGGCTTAATTAGCTGCCTGGATGATATCGGCTCCGAATACAGCTGCAAAGTTCTTCCTGAGCTTTTCTTTTACCTCGTTTATGTCCACAGTTCCGCCAAGCTCCTCTTTGATCGAGGTAACCTTTTTATTTTGTATGCCGCAGGGTATGATGTGATTAAAATAACCTAGGTCGGTGTTCACATTCAAGGCAAACCCATGCATGGTTATCCATCGGCTGCACCGTACGCCCATGGCGCAGATCTTTCTTTCCTTACCCTTGACAGCCGCGTCGATCCAAACCCCTGTCTCGCCGGCTGAGCGGCCTGCTACGATACCATATTCTCCTAACGTAAGGATGATCACTTCCTCAAGCTCCCTCAGGTACCGGCCAATATCGGTATAGAATTTTTCGAGGTCCAGTATTGGGTAACCCACAATCTGCTCGGGGCCGTGAAAGGTAATATCGCCTCCCCTGTTGGTATGAAAAAAGCCTATGCCTTTTTCGCGGCGCTGCTCCTCGCTGATCAGCACATGCGCCTCGTTCCCACTTTTTCCAAGGGTATATACCGGAGGGTGCTCAACAA
>DASTPZ010000014.1:0-10420 GCA_035761965.1 Flavisolibacter sp.
AGATGGCCGGGTGTTTCGCTTGTGACCTTCCTTATCAAAGGTTCAATCATGATGGCCCTGAAATCGACGATCATAGGGTCTAACATTGGTCGAAGACTTTCTTTCATTCATAGTTGACAAAACTTTATGGTGCCTTAAACACCCTTGTGACAGGCCATTCGTCAATTAGAGATATTTTTGCGCGATAAATCAGCCGTTTTGGAAGCACCTGTTTTTCTGGTTACGCCGCCTTTTACACAGCTCAATACGCCTTACCCGGCCACGGCCTACCTAAAGGGCTTTTTGAATACGAAGAATATCAAGGCTTACCAGGCTGATCTGGGCATCGAGGTAACACTGGCGCTTTTTTCGGCCGCAGGTCTGCGGGCACTATTCGACCATATCGCGGGTTTGAAGCTTTCGCTTTCTCCCAATGCGGAAAGGATAGTTGCGCTGAGCCAACATTATATAGATACCATCGACGACGTGATTCTCTTTTTGCAGGGCAAGCGGCCTACCCTGGCCCATCTCATCAGCAAAAGGGAATTTTTGCCCGAAGCCGGCCGGTTTGTCCAGCTCGACGACCTGGTATGGGCGTTTGGCAGCA
Organism: Flavisolibacter sp.; assembly: GCA_035761965.1. GTDB lineage: Bacteria > Bacteroidota > Bacteroidia > Chitinophagales > Chitinophagaceae > Flavisolibacter. The sequence continues at coordinate 587 of DASTPZ010000014.1, forward strand.
TGGGTACGCAAGACAGGGCCAAACATCTGTCCACCATGTACCTCGAAGACCTTAGCGACCTGATAAAGGAGGCTGTGGATGCGCATTTCGGCTTTAGCCGCTATGCCGAGAGCCTGGGCCGTTCGGCCAATCGCTTCGACGAGCTTTACGCTGCCCTGCAGCAGCCTTATACCTACCTGGACCGGATCATGATCGAACTGCTACGCAAAAAAATGGATATGTTACAGCCAGGGCTGGTGGCTTTCTCAGTGCCCTTTCCCGGTAATCTTTATACATCCCTTCGCTGCGCGCAATGGATCAGGGCGAACCACCCCGGTGTTAAAATAGCCATGGGCGGCGGTTTCGCCAACACGGAGCTGCGCTCCCTGAGCGATCCCAGGGTTTTCGAATTCTACCATTTTGTTACGCTTGATGATGGTGAAGCCCCGATAGAGCTGCTGCTCCAGCACCTGGACGGAAAGCGAGATCTCTCCGAATTGAAGCGAACCTTTACACTTGTTGAGGGCGCAGTGACCTATATCAACAATACAGCCTGCGGCGACTACAGGCAAGGACAGGTGGGCACGCCTGACTATAGCGATTTCCATCTCGATAAATATATCTCAGCCATAGAGATCATCAACCCTATGCACAGCCTGTGGAGTGATGGCCGCTGGAACAAGCTTACTATGGCTCATGGCTGTTATTGGGGTAAATGTACATTCTGCGATACCTCGCTCGATTATATAAGGAACTATGAGCCCCTAACAGCCTCCCTGCTGGTTGATCGTATGGAGGAGATGATCGCGCAAACAGGACAGAACGGTTTTCATTTTGTGGATGAAGCCGCACCACCTGCACTCATGCGGTCACTCGCCATCGAAATCATCAGGCGAAGGCTTGTAGTAAGCTGGTGGACGAATGTGCGGTTCGAAAAAAGCTTTACCCGCGACCTATGCCTGCTGCTGAAGGCTTCGGGCTGTATTGCCGTAAGCGGGGGGCTTGAAGTGGCTTCCGACCGGCTGCTGCGGATGATCAACAAGGGCATTACGGTTGCCCAGGTGGCAAGAGTGAATAAGAATTTTACCGAAGCAGGCATTATGGTCCATGCCTACCTGATGTATGGCTTTCCCACACAAACGGCGCAGGAGACCATCGATTCACTTGAAATGGTCAGGCAGCTGTTTGAAACCGGCGTGCTGCAGTCGGCCTTCTGGCATTTATTTACCATGACGGCGCACAGCCCGGTAGGATTGGAACCTTCCAGGTTCTCCGTTAAAAAAGTTTCCGAGCTGGTTGGCAGCTTTGCCAATAATGATATCGAGCATATCGATCCCACTGGCGCCGATCATGAGAGCTTTGGCTTTGGTCTTAAAAAATCACTGCTCAATTATATGCATGGGTCCTGCTTTGATTTTCCCCTCCAAAAATGGTTTGATTTCAAGGTGCCCAAGACCAGCGTTGCACCCGACTTTATACGGAAAGCCATCGAAGAACCGGTCTATCCGCCGGCAGCACCTAATAGCAAAATCATCTGGCTGGGAACCGAGCCTAAAACAGAAATGCTGCTTAAATCAAAAAAGGGAAGCCAGTGGGAAGTAATGTCCCTCACTTTCCAAACAAAGAAAACTGTGCTTACCATCCAGGCAGAACCCGCCAAAGGTCAATGGCTGAAGGACATGCTGCAAAAGCTCAGTGTTCGGAACGCCGCAACGCTCACCCTGCAGGAGGTTAAGGCAGATTATGAAAAAGCCGGGCTCGAGGATTTCGAACTCTTCTGGGACAATAAACCCGTGAATACGCTCTACAAGGCCGGTCTTTTACGTCTTTAGACCCTTGCTCCACTTTATCCGGCAGGCATAATTTTTACAAGCTTTCTCCCATGACCGAAAAGGAAAAAATGCTGGCTGGAGAGCTCTACAATGCACTGGATCCAGAGCTTTCGGGCGAACGCGTAAAAGCCCGCCTGCTGATCAAAGCGCTCAACGATTTGCGGGAAGACGAAGCAGACCTGCGCAACCAGATCCTCCGGGAGCTTATACCGGGAGGAGGCATGGACCTTTGGATACAGCCACCTTTTTTTTGTGATTATGGTACCAATATCGAGACCGGCGAAAAAGTGTTCTTTAATTTCAACTGTGTCGTGCTTGATGTTACAAAGGTCTTAATAGGCCACCGCAGTCTTTTTGGTCCGAACGTTCAACTCTATACAGCCACTCATCCGGTCGATCATAAGGAAAGGGCCACCGGGCTTGAATATGCCAAGCCCATTGTTATCGGTGACGATGTATGGATTGGTGGCAGCGCCGTGGTTTGCCCGGGCGTGACCATAGGCGACAGAACGATCATTGGAGCAGGCAGCGTGGTAACAAGGAACGTGCCCTCCGATGTCTTTGCCGCCGGCAATCCGTGCAGGGTCATCCGCTCACTGTAATGACCGGTCGCATAAAGGAATATCGTGAACTGTGTATGGGTAGGGCTAGGTCGTGTTTTAGGCTACTGCACTGTAAGGGCACCTGCAAAAGAGATGTTTTTCTTTCTATTTTTTGATGTTTTTCCCGTGGCTTTACTTCTGCCAAAAGTTAGTTTTGTGTATTGATATATCAATCCTGTTAGTCTGATGAATCCTTAGGCATTGCCTAGGAGTAGAATTAGCTGCACAGCCTGGCTGTTGCTTAAAAAGAGAAGGCATGTTACTGATCATTCAGTAGCAGGCTTTGGCTCATGAGTATGGCAACAGCAAACAATGGTAGGTTGGAAGGCGGGGGAGGGAGGGCCCCGCAGGGGAATGGGCCCGCTTCAAAGTCTCAAAAACACACTTTCTCAAATCCACCCCTCACCCATGGAAGGCTCACCTCCTTGGCAGTTTCCAATCAACCCGTAAATACTTAAAGCAATATCTTCTCCGCAGTCAACAACCTCCTCTACACACCCACACCCATCCCAACTCCGATACTGCCACCGAAATATATGGCTCTGTTCGTATTCAGCCTGCTCTTACATAGCAAAGACCCAATTCGTTTTTGCCTGGTCTACTCCGTTGGCGCAGGCGGTGGACAGCTTGGATAACAAACGCTTGGAGCACCTGCTGCTCCAGGTATGCTCAGGATGGCGGATGCATCAAACTGGCGCTCTATGCAAATGGCGACCGTGCGGTCTCTTGTCTGCAGCATGCTCACGATCTCATAAACCCTGCCGGTGCTGGTATTGTACCAATAGGAATGAAGGGTCGGAATAAAATCTATGGATTCGATCAGGCCATAACCTGAAGGATAGGGCAGCGGCTGGGCATCGGTGCTGACAAAAAGGTCGACTTTCATGCAATTATGAATAATGGTTAAGGAATAGCTTGCCGGAACAGAGGGTTGTTCATATACCCGTTATCACTGCTCCGGCTATAATCGATGTGAATTTATATATTTAATTCAGCTTAAGCAATTCTGGCGCTTATCATGAAGCTGAAAGAATGCAGTACCGCAAATGCAATGTTGCGTACACGAAGAAGTTGCCAGATCGGGTGAAGTACCAATAGGAAAAGCCAGCAGGGGCCGGCAGGAACTTTGAATACAAAGGAAGGCTATTTCAACGGGGCGGAGCAGCCTGCCAGTGAGCACCGGCAGGAATAACAAGGCCTCAATGGGCAATCAGTTTCCGGATGAGATCTAACAATGGCGTACAGGTAGCCCGGAATGGAGCAGGGCATTTATTGGCCCTGTCCACTTTCCTGCTGCTGATCTTTTTGCCTGATCTCCTGTTCTTCGGCTTCTGTCCACCCGGCCGTTTCACCCGAATGTTCAAAAGGACCTTCAGGCCTGTCGTTCTTCGGCAGCGAGATCTGTACATTTTCAGAAGTGTTTCCGTCTGTCTTCTGATTACTTCCTTTTCCTTCACCTGGAACTGTATTCATTTCTGTATGCATAGAAATAGTTTTTGTGTATGGAACCATGTAATCAAAGAATAAAAATTAGTGCCAGATCCGCCCGGCCCCGTAAAAGAAAAATCTTCTTGCTGAAATCGATGTCTTCACCCGGGTTTGACTTTCCCCGGCTTGTTGAACGCATGGCACAAAATTTTCATCTCCACAATCACAAATAAATCGATTATGAAAAAAATGCTTTTGATTGCCGGTATTGCAGCCGCCATAACAGCCTGTAACAATGATACGGCAGACTCATCAACAACTGTACGGACGGATTCCGCAGACAATGCAGCCAATGCACCTGCCACAGCTCCTGTTACAACTACTTACACTGCTTCGGAAGGTGACGTAAGCTACCGCAACGGGCAATTGATGGTTTGGCGCAACAATGGATGGGTAGCGGCAGATAATGATGTTAACCTGGACAATGGCATCGTCGTACGGCGAAACGGAAGGGTTGTACGAAACAATGAAGAGGTCGAGCTTAACGATGGCGAAGTAGTAGACAGGTCAGGAAGATTTTTCGACAGGGCAGGTAATGCCATCGAAAATGGATGGGATCGCATTAAGGAAGGCGCCAAGGATGTAGGACAAGGTATCGAGAAGGGGGCCAAGAAGGTAAAAGAAGAGACCAAGGAAGTCATCAAGGACGACAATAACAATAATTAAGGCTGTTAGCCGGACTGTGCGGGCCGGGGTACCTGAAAGTCCCGGCCCGTATTTTATTTAAAGCTCCATAAGACTAGACGGAAAATCAAATGCTTACCTGTTTTTCTAGAGAAGCGGCTGGGCATGTTCGGGGCATTAGCATTTATGACGGGAAAAATCGATATTTGCCCTCATAACCAGGCTCATGCACAAATTGATCGTTTACGTCGATGATGACAGCGATGACATCGAATTATTGAAAGAGGCTTTTCAGGATGTGGATACCCATAAGCTCCGCACCTTTCATAGCGGAAGCGAGCTTTATCCTTTTCTTGAGGAAAATGGAAAAGGCGTCTGCATGATCGTGCTTGATATCAATATGCCGGTTGAGAGCGGTATGGATATCCTGAGAAAGCTTCGTGCCTTGCCGGATTATACACGCCTACCTATAGCCCTCCTGTCTACCACTACTCAAGGCTCTCATAAAACAGAAGCCAGTTTTCTGGGCGCAAGCCTCATTTCCAAGCCTGTTCAATACGCCGATATCAAGCTGCTTCCGAGGCAGCTGATAGACTACTGTGAACAGTATCAACGGTTTGAGTAAGATCCTGCAAATTCCGGAAGCCGTTCACCACTACCATCTTCTACCCATTATAGGGATTTTACGAATGCCCTAGGTAAATACCATAAGCCAAAAATAGGGGGCTAATGCTATTGTCTTCAGAGGCAGGAAATACTAGCTTCACATAAGAATTCAAATCCAGAAAAACCAATCAAGATCCAACAGTCCGAAAAACCAAATCCTATCCTTTAAAAAACCAAAGGCGTCCTGTCCGACAAACCGAAAAGATTCTAATTTTTTACGCCTTCATAAGAGTCCCCGCTTCTGCGGGGACTTTTTTGTCTATCGGGTATCTGCTTTGATTTCCTCTTAGACCTGACCTTGAATCGCATCAACTTTCCGCAAAAGACTCCCGGCTAACATATGAATTAAATTTTTTATGTTATCTTGCTGGTTTGCGGCCTGTGGCATATGAGGCTTTTCCCGGCAGCAGCAGATTGTTTCTACCCGAGGTAGTTATGCTGGGATAATTGTCTTTACGCGCATCAGCCGGTTAACCGCAAAATTCAAACACCGCTAAACACCAAAAATCGCTTGCATGAAACCAGCCTGTCTGCTCTTTTTATTGATCCCGGCTGCCTGCTTTATTATTTCCTGTACCGGGAAGGCCAATGCTCCATCGCCTGCGCTTGTGAAAGAGCTTAGCCTTAAAAAAGGAGCACCTATTTCCTGCGGCCCGGCCGACCAGCAGCTGGGTACAGTTGTTTTCAAGATCACAGGGTCGGAGAGCGCAAACAATTCATTCAGGCTTGGCCTCAAGCTGCTGCACTCATTCGAATACGACGAAGCCGAAAAAGTATTCGCCGACATCATCGATAAGGAGCCTGAATGCATCATGGCCTACTGGGGTGTAGCCATGAGCAGTTTCCATGCGCTTTGGGCACCCCCATCCGAACCTGAATTGAAGAAGGGTTCAGGCGCCGTCAGTATTGCCAGGTCCCTGGCCAGGGCCGGCAGCCGCGAGGGGGATTATGTAGAAGCGATCGCAGCGTTTTATACTGGTTGGGATAGTATTGGTCACCGTGACAGGTGCATCCGCTTTGAAAAAGCCATGGAGGCGCTTCATACCCGTTACCCGGACGATAAGGAAGCCGCAATATTTTACGCTCTTGCACTCAATGCCGCGGCCGATCCGGCCGATAGATCTTTTTACAAGCAAAAGAAAGCCGGAAATATCCTGGATGCGATTTACCCCGGCGAGCCCGATCACCCTGGAATTGTACACTACATAATACACACTTACGACCTGCCTGAGCTGGCCACCATGGCCCTCCCGGCAGCCAGGAAATATGCATCCATCGCACCTTCTTCGGCTCATGCCCTTCACATGCCTTCGCATATTTTTACAAGGCTCGGGCTCTGGGATGAGTGTATCAGCTCAAATCTTGCCTCTATGACCTCTGCACAGTGTTATGCCCAACAGGCAGGCATACAAGGGCATTGGGATGAAGAGCTGCATGCCATGGACTACCTCATGTATGCCTATCTGCAAAAAGGAGATAATGATCTTGCCAGGAAGCAGCTGGACTATCTCCGAACAATCGGGGCCGTTCATCCTGCTAATTTTAAAGTGGCTTATGCTTTTGCGTCTGTTCCGTCACGCTATGTGCTCGAAAATAAAAGTTGGAAGGAAGCGGCTGCATTGCAGCTTCATGCAGCCTCATTCGATTGGAAAGAATTTCCCTGGCAAAAAGCCATTTTTCAGTTTGCGAGGCTGATGGGCGCTGTGCATACCGGCAATACAGCCGCAGCCAAGACGGAATTAAAAGAACTGAAGCTTCTTCATCAGGCCCTGCTGGAACAAAAAGACGCATACAAGGCAGCACAGGTCGAGATACAGATCAACACCTCCGAGGCATGGATAAAGCTGAAGAATAACCAGGTAGAGGAAGCGCTTGCACTGATGAAGATGGCTGCAAATCAAGAGGACCGGACCGAGAAGCATCCTGTAACCCCGGCTGAGGTCATTCCAGCCAGGGAACTGCTGGGTGATATGCTGCTCGAGGCCAGGCTGTACAACGAAGCACTCGGGGCTTATGAAGCAAACCTGAGGAAGCACCCAAACCGGTTCAACGGTCTTTATGGAGCAGGGCTGGCGGCCGAAAAAGCCGGCGATCTTCAAAAAGCAACGGTCTACTACAAAACATTGCTCCGCATCTCCGGCCATGGCACTAATGCCAGGCCGGAGATTCAATACATCAAGCGGTTCCTGAAAGAAAGCTGACCGCGGCTTACAGGGTTAGTACTTCTCCCGGTATCAAGGGAGAAGTGGCGGTGAGAAAAAGGATCGTTCCCCTTTTCAGGTTCAACAAAATTGGACTTGCTGCTGCCTCCTGAAGATCAGCCCAGCAAATACATCACATCTTCTTCTGTAAGCGTTTTTACAAAACCCTCCTCTTCCGAGATCAGCTCCTCGGCCAGGTGCTTTTTCCGGTTTTGCAGCTCTATGATCCGCTCTTCAATGGTATCCTTGCAAATGAGCTTGTAGGCAAATACATTCTTGGTCTGCCCGATCCGGTAAGTACGGTCAATGGCTTGCTGCTCCACCGCTGTATTCCACCAGGGATCGAAAAGAAACACATAGTCGGCCGCCGTAAGCGTGAGGCCCGTATTACCGGCTTTCAGGCTGATAAGGAACAGGGAGGGCGCACCCTCATCCTCCTGGAAGGAATTGACCATCTGTATACGCTTCTCCGCCGGTGTCTGGCCATCGAGCAGCAGGTAAGGAAGCCCTTTTTTGCTGGCTGCCTTTGCCAGCAGCTGCAGCATGCTGGCAAATTGCGAAAAGATCAGCACTTTATGCCGGCCCACCAGGTTGTCGAGTTCTTCGAACAGCAGGTCTGTTTTCACAGAGTCGGTGCAGGCTTGCTGTTCATCAACAGGCAGGAGCTGCGGGTCGTTGCACACCTGTCTCAGCTTTGTTAATCCCTGCAGCACGGCCAGCTTTGATTTATTCAGGCCATTCGCCTGGATATCGCCCAGCAAGCGGGTACGTATGCCATCCCTGATCTCGTTATAAAGCTCTTTTTGCTTTGCACTCATTGTGCACCATAGCACAGATTCTGTTTTATCCGGCAGATCCTGCGCCACCTGGGTCTTGGTGCGCCGAAGGATAAAGGGTGCGGTAAGCCGCTGCAGGGACTTGATCTTTGCCTCATCTCCGTACCGGTCGATGGGATCCGCATATTCGCGTTTAAAGAACTCACGCGTGCCCAACAACCCGGGCAGTGAAAAATGCAGTTGAGAATACAGGTCAACAGTATTATTTACCACCGGCGTGCCACTGAGCGCGATGCGGATCACCGCCCTTATCTCCTGTACCAGCCTCGTGATTTGTGCTGAGGGGTTTTTGATGTGGTGGCTCTCGTCAAGCACGGCAACCCCAAAGCTTTGTTCGTACAAGGTTTGATGATGGTTGCGAAGCATGCCATAGCTCGTGATCAGCACATCGGCACCGGTCAGCGAAGCACCTCCGGATCTTGATCCGGAAGTGAATACATCCACCTTAATACCAGGAGCGAATTTCTCCAGCTCCTGCTGCCAGTTGTAAACAAGGGAGGTCGGACAAACGATAAGATGTCTTGCCCCGGGATACTGCTCCATATACCGCACCAGGAAGCAAATCGTCTGCAGGGTCTTTCCCAAACCCATGTCATCTGCAAGGCAGCCGCCTGCGCCAATATCTGCAAGCAGGGACAGCCATTCAAATCCTTTTTGCTGGTAAGGCCGGAGCGTTGCCGCTATTCGTTCAGGCACGGGGTAAACAGGATCGGTGCCGGTCTGCCAGCATTTCCATTTCTCCCACCAGTCTTGTTTAATCAGGCCGCCCAATGCGGGAGCATCGCCTTGTTGCTCTGCGTCGGGCAGGGCAAGGAATTTTGATACGATTATTTCTGTCCCCCTGATGCTTCCGTGCTTGACGATGGCTCCGTAAGCCTTCAACCAATCATCGCTTAGCATGCCAAGGCTGCCGTCTTTCAACAAAACGGCTCTTTGTCCGGTATATAACGTCTTTTGCAGCTGCGAAAGCGATATCGACTCCTTGCCAAAGGCAACTGAGAGCTTGATAGAGACGAAACTTCCCTCCTCTTGCAGAATGGCCAGGCTGGTTGCTGCCTGGTGAGGAGAGTATTTAAAATGCCTGAGCAGGTCCATACCTGCTATTTCTATATTCCGGTCGAGCAGCTTAAAATAGGTTTTGATGAACCACTGCTTTTTTTGCGCTTCTGAAAAAGAAAGGTAAAAATAGCCGTTGGACTGGTTTGCGAAGTTTGGATGCAGTGCGGTAAGGTTTTCCAGGAAGGCCTGTTCGGTTTCTTTATGCCGTGATATGCGCAGGCGCTCACCGTTCATTGATATTTCTGCAATTTCCTTCCAGGGTCCTTCTACCAGCAGGCCGTCATAAAGCCACTGTGGCGTCAGCAGCAGAAAGGCATTGTTAAGCTCCGACATCAATACCCTGCATACCGGTATGGCCTCCAGCCGCTTTTCTTCAAAAAGTCCGTGACGGTTTACGGTATAATCCAGCTCCAGCCGTGCCAGCACATGTTCCGCAAATCCCGCTTCATGAAGACCATGTTCTTCCACCTCGGGCTGCTCCAGCCATTGCAGTGTTTGATAATCTTTGTAAGAAAGCAAAGCATAACAGTTATCCTTTTCGAGGAAA
>DASTPZ010000015.1:0-5692 GCA_035761965.1 Flavisolibacter sp.
ATTACAGGCAGCTGCGGGCCGGAGAACAGCAGCGCTTCATACAAAGGCTGCTGCAATTCATGAAGGAAAAGAATTTTATCATCAAGGACGACGAAGGCGTGAAGGATATGCCGGTGCTTACTTCGGCGGCTGCCATCCAGATAAGCTTCGGGCTCGCCGCCTATACCCTTCCATTTTATCGTTATATACGCATCTACCCGGAAGAGTATTTTGCAGACCTCTCCTTTCGAATTCTTACCGGGAATGTACAGGGCAATACCATTACTATAGCCTGGAACCACCTGCTGAAAGGCTACGAGAATGCCAGCGACGGATCGAACCTGGCCTTGCATGAAATGGCCCATGCTCTTTACATTCAAAAGATCGTGATCGAAGCAGGTTATTCAAAAGCCTTTTCACGAACTTATCACCAACTCATTGAAGAATGCAAGCCGGCTCACCAGGCCGAGATAAAAGGACTTCAAAACCTGTATTCAGATTACGCCGAGCAGAACCTGCAGGAATTCTGGGCAGAAAGCGTGGAGCTATTTTTTGAAAAGCCAGCCGCCCTGCATGAAAACTACCCTGCCATCTTCCAGGCAATGGTAAGGCTGTTGAACCAGGACCCCGTAATGCGGCCAATCCTGTTCAGAAGCACCGGCTTCCGCTAAGAGAGCGGCTGAAAAAAGCAGCTGCTCGCAGACTACGCGGTCAGGTAGCAATATAGCTGAGAAATAAACCCGGGAAAGAAAGGCTTTCCAGGAAGAGGAGCTGCGGGGCTTCCTTCCTGAAATCGACTGCTGTACTGAAACCGCCCTTGCCTTCCTGCCGGATCGATTTGATCCGGATATGCTCGCGAAAATCAACCCCGCCTTTTCCATACCATTTAAAAACAGCCTCTTTGACAGACCACGCCATTGTAGATCGCTGGAGATCCCCTTCTTCACTATCCAGTATCGCCTTCTCGTCCGGACCGAGGAATTTATGCATGATCCGGCCAACTTTTTCGGAAACCTCTTCCACATCGATGCCAACCCTTTGGTGCGTGCTTACGATCACGGCAGCATAGTCGCCGCAATGAGAAATCGAAAAATGATAGGCCTCATCTTCCAGGAAAGGTTTGCGTGTATCCGCCACCTGGATGAGCCGCACAGGAAAGCGGGGAAATAAATAATGCAGCAGATACCGCCCGGCAAGGTGCTGCAGCCGCTTGTGCGGGTGGGTGATCTCCCGCTGCAGGGGCACGCTGCGAAGAAAAAAATCCTCGGTTTCTTCAATTTTCCAAACCGCCATCCGCGTGCCGGGCTTTATATCCTGTTGAAAAAAAATGGGCATGATTCCAAATTTCACGATTATTTTGCCTCGCCAACAAAAATCACCGTTTAAATCCAGACCATACATGATCCTTTCGGATAAACGCATCCTCGAAGAAATAGAAAAAGGAACGATAAAGATCGATCCATATCGCCGCGATTGCCTTGGAAGCAACAGTTACGATGTGCACCTTGGAAAATGGCTGGCTACCTACCGCGAGCATATACTGGATGCCAAAAAGCACAACGAGATCGAATATTTCGAAATACCGGATGAGGGCTTTGTGCTCTATCCCCACATTTTTTACCTCGGTGTAACGGCCGAGTACACCGAAACCCATGCGCATGTGCCTTTTCTCGAAGGCAAGTCTTCGACCGGCCGCCTTGGCATCGACATCCATGCCACTGCCGGTAAAGGCGACGTAGGCTTTTGCGGAAACTGGACCCTGGAGATCTCCGTTAAGCAGCCGGTCAAGGTATACCATGGCATGCCGGTGGGCCAACTGATCTACTTCCCAGTTGAAGGTGAGATCGAAGTAAAATACAACCAGAAGAAAAATGCGAAGTACAGCGGCCAGCCAGACAGGCCAGTGGAAAGCATGATGTGGAAGAACAGCTTCTGACCAATTGACCGCCGCCTTTAACGGCGGCTTTTTTTTACTGCAGCTTTTTACCTGATGAAGACTTTATCTTATCCAAGTGATTTTATCTAATATGCAGGATCAACGGCACAATCCGGCCTTAACCATAAATAAAAAGCTTGATACACCGGGGAATTAATAAACAAAAACGTTTATTCTATTTTTCACCTCAAAGGCAACGCCGTCGCACATTCGTAAATCTACGAACAGAGCCTAAGTAAAGCCCCTAGCCTTTCTAAGTAAAACCCCTAGAACCCTTGTCCGCCCTCATTCCTTCAAAATATCCCAACTGGAATAAAGAGGATTTTACCGACGAGTTACCCGTTTGACCGAAAGCGGATCAGTAAGCACGTTTCGCATCCTTAGCTTTGTATTGTCAATCAGGAATAACCTAAGAAAAAACCAAAACTGGTCGCAACCAGAATTAACTGTCCAGATCCTAAGAAAAACTCAATCCAGTATCAAAAACCAAATCCAAATCCAGATCCTTTCAAAGACCAAAACAACTATCCAATGTAAAGACCAGCGCCAATCGTCCAAGTGAAAAACCAAAAACCCTAGTCCGTTTCGTATCCTTAGAAAGTCCGTTTTTAGTCCAAGCGTCCCGAAAGAAAACTTTCCAATCCTAGAAAAACAAGGTATCCGTCTAAAAGAAAAGATTTGGCCTGGCAATCCCCTCAATGGAGGGGATTGTTGCTTTTGCCCAGGCGGTTGTACTACATGCCTACCCTCTCCCTGATCAGCCTGTATCGGGGATCCGACTTGATGGAACGGAAGCTTGGATATTCAAGAAAATAGATAACCGGTGCTACCCTTTTATCGATGCAGCGATTGATATGGTAAAAGCATTTGTCCAGGTCACCGAGACTGAACCAGCAAGCGGCCAGGTCGGCATCTACAACAGCGCCCGGCTCTTCCCTTTGCCGCTGCTCCATCTTTGCAATGCATTCAAGCGCCTTTTCCCGCCTGCCCAGCATGCCCAGGGCGAAACACATACCCATAAGGCCCTTTAATGGATGATTGGTAAGCCGGTGCACCTGTTCGAAATAAGGTAATGCGGCGGCCCAGTCGCCCCTCATTCCTATGCCCCAGGCTTTAAGCTCTATGCTGATCCGCATGGCAGGATCCATCTCCAGCAGCTTTTCTGCCTGCGCGATGGCATCATCAAAGCGCTCAGCGAAAATATAGGCATTGCCGAGGGCCTGCAGGATAATGGGCGAAAGGGGATCGAGCCTTGCAGCCTCCTCAAGTGTTTGAACGGCAAGCGCAGTCTGGCCCATCATGATATGATAAAAGCCCAGCATTTCATATGCACCGATTAGAGCAGGATTCAAACCGATCGATTTTTGCAGGGCTTCGAAGGCCCGGTCCCACTGCCATTCGTAATATAGGTAAGCGCCGGCCTTTGCCATATACCCCTCGGCGCTCGAGGCATCGAGTGACAGCGCCTTATCGGCATAACGATGCACCAGCTCGAAAGCCTCTGCAGGCAGCATTTGTCCCAATGAGCCCAGCTCGCTGTAAGCGCAGGCCATCATGGCATAAGACTGGGCGTAACCGGGTTCTACAAAAACCGCTTGTTCGAAGTACCCGATCGCCCGCCGCACATCGGCAGGCGTGAGCTTGTTCATAAAATGAAGTCCTTTCAGGTAGTGCGTGTAGGCATTAACGTTAACCGATGGAACCCTGGCCGTAGATACAGGTTTACTCACGCGGAGGTCGGTTCGCAGCTTATTGGCAATGATGCCGCTGATCTCGTCCTGCACTTCGAATATATCGGTAAGGTTTCGGTCGTAGCTTTCGCTCCAGATATGGTAGCCGTCGGCCGCGTTGATCAGCTGGGCTGTTATGCGGACGCGGTTGCCCGCCTTTCGCACACTGCCCTCAAGCACCTTGTCTACGTTCAGCTGGATGGCGATATCGCGTATATCGTTGTTGCTTCCCTTGAAGGCAAAGGCCGAGGTGCGGGAAGTAACTTTGAGCTCTTCTACCCTGCTGAGGGCATTAAGCAGCTCCTCGGTGATGCCATCGCTGAAATATTCGTTCTCGGGATCTGCGCTCATATTGACAAAAGGAAGGACAGCGAGCCTGTTGGCGGTTTGTTTCGTCTTTCCTTTGAGCAAGGAACGTTCGGGCACCCTGACACCCTGGTTGGCAATTGCAAAAACGCGCACAGGCTGCCGAATGTTCTTGAACTCGAAGAAACCAAGCTCGCGGACGGCTATATCTTCCTGGTTCTTTATTTCATCGTATACCTTATCGGAAAGAAGTATCCCCCCTGAAATGCCCATGGATTCGATACGCGATGCCAGGTTCACGCCATCTCCATAGATTGCTTCTTCGTCTATGATCACATCACCCGAATGGATACCGATGCGGACGTCGACGCGGGGCTCCGCCTGCAGCTGCTGCTGGATGCGGATAGCGCAGTGCACGCAATCGATGGCGCTGGGAAACAGGCTGAGCGAGCCGTCGCCATAGTTCTGCAGCACCCGGCCATTGAAAACAGCCACTTCTGTCTCCAGCACCTCTTTCAGGCGCCGGCGTTTAAGCCTTGCCAGTTGCTCATTTTCCTGCATTAGAGCGGTGTACCCTTCCATGTCTGCGAATAAGATCGCTGCCAGCTGACGCATGGATGTAATTTAGGGCAATTTTGTCTTTTGATGGAAGCTGACCGCCTTGCCCGCAATTGAAGCGGGTGGCAGGAATGAGTGATGAACAAGAATGTGGATTCAGCCAGGCGAAAGAGCAAGCTCCTCCTTGCCAGCTTTTTCAGGTTAGGACGGCATACGAAGCCCAGCCTACAGTAATGGCCGGTCAAGGGCGGGCTCAATATTGTTTCTAGCAAAAATATAGGCCGCTATTCATAAGTATTTTATCCATTCTTATAGGAGAAACTTCTGTGCTCAAAGTGTAGAAAAGCTCTCGCCTCCCCTCTCAGGTAAAATTAGCTTTGCATCAATGATCAGGCAATGATTAAAACGACACAAAGCCAATCAATTTAGAACAAGATGAAGATCAAGTATGGGTTTGAGACAGGAGGGCTCAATGAACTTACTTACTGCACACGAGGTGCGGCTTAACCGAAGTAGATTCTAATCGAGCAAGACGCGTTAACTGAACATAACAGCTGCATGGAGAACGACATGAATCAGTTTTGCAAATGCAAACGGCAAAGCTGGTGCTGGTAGCAGGTTATGATATCATCTAACAGGCGACTTTTCGCATCGGCAAATGGAGACATATTGAGCCCAACCTATCTACGTCTATTTGTTACTGACAGGAAATAAGAAAACTGGAAGATGACTTGAAATAAAATATGAAATGATATCGATAGGTCCACTTCAGGTCTTTGTAGCGGAAGGGCCTGTTGCAAGGTACGAGAAGCATGAGCAGTAGTGTTGCAAACCCGGGCGCAGGGCCTAGTCCTGGGCACCAGCCAACCCGGGTTTTTACCACTGTAGAAAAGCCAGATGCCTGCCATCAACAGGAGTCTCCTGCGAAACTGATAACAGTCGGCATTATCCAAATCGGCAGCGGTCCTGAAAGTATGCTGATTCACCCAGACTGGTTAGGCATGGGTGCCAACCAGTGCTGTCATTGACGGTATACCAGGCGAATTGGCAAACGCGTATCTCTGGCCCTGCAGACGCTGAACCTGATACCAAGGACAGAAAGGAGATCATTCACACAATCTACCGGTCTTAATGAAATGGCCAGATCAAAGTATGAACAAGATGAAAAACCAGCTATAAAAAA
>DASTPZ010000016.1:0-2400 GCA_035761965.1 Flavisolibacter sp.
CACCGAGGTCATCCTTAAGCCGCATATTTATGCTGAATGGATCACGGTGGCTGCTGAGCTGAGTAAATATTGCAGCATATTTGTACTCTACGCGATGACCCGTATCCGCTAAGCCTGCTGTTACGTGTTCTGATTGCCGCAACTGTGTATGGGTTCTGTGCGGCTCATAGCGGCAAGACCTTTGCATGAACATGGATCAGTTTGGCCTATATGATGCATAAAACCAAGTTTACTTTTTGCCTTCTTCTGTTTTGCGGGTCCTTTGCCCTGGCCCAGCCTGCTAAAAAGGGCCACGCCTTCACGGTCAAGGATTCGGTTATCTCGCCGGCCAGCATGCGCTATGGCCCAGCCTCATTTTTGCGAAAGTTTTTTACCGGCGCCAATTACCGTCAAGAGTGGACCGTACCGGTCAAGATGCCGGTGTTCAGGCTGGAGCAGTCGGGGCTGATCATCGAAGAGATGGGAGGGGGCATGCAAACGAAATCGCTGAAGCTGAAAGACAAGGAGGGCCGGGAATGGGCTTTGAGGTCGGTCGACAAATTTGTCAAAAAGGCCATGCCTCCGGCGCTCAGGAATACCCTGGCTCAAAAGATCGTGCAGGACATGATATCGGCTGCCCATCCTTATGCTGCCATTACCGTAGGCGACCTGGCCAAGGCAGCAGGCATTATTGCACCAAGGCCAGTGCTTTATTTCGTACCCGAATCGGAGGCATTCGGACCCTACCGCGAAGATTTTTCCAACCTCGTTTGTTTCCTCGAAGAAAGAGAGCCGGGTAACTGGGATAAGACCGAGGACACAAAAGATGTGCTCGAAAGCGAAATGGAACACCAGCAAAATGTGGTTATGCAGCGCTCAGTGCTCAAGGCGAGGCTGCTTGATATGCTGGTGGCGGATTGGGACAGGCATCACGACCAGTATGAATGGGGCGTTAGAGATTCAGGTAAAGCCAGCTTTTATTATGCCATTCCAAGGGATCGCGACCAGGCTTTTTTTATGTCGGGAGGACTTATTCCCCGGCTGGCCAAGTTATTTGCCATGCCTCATATCAACTCGTTTACTAAAAACAGCAAAGGCCTGAGGAACCTCAATTTTAAGGCCTGGGGCATGGATAAGTTCTTCCTGAACGACCTGGACGCGGAAGAATGGCAAAATACTATCCGGGAGTTTACCGCCGCGTTGAGCGACGAGCGCATCGACGCAGCGGTAAAGGAGATGCCCCCGGAGGCGTACGCCATCAGCGGCCCTTCCATCGCAGCCCGGCTCAAGAGCCGGAGGGATGGCCTTCTAAAGAATGGGATGAAGTACTATGCTTTTATTTCTGCGGCCGTGCATATTACCGGTACCGGAGAGAAAGAGCAGTTCCGTATCAGCAGCGAGGGTGATAAGGTAAGGGTGAGGGTATTGCGGATATCGCGTGCCGGGAAACCGGACCTTGTGGTTTATGACCGTCTTTTCGATCCGGCCGATACCAGGGTGTTACACCTGAGAGGATTGGATGGCGATGATGAATTTATAGTGGATGAAAAGGTAAGAGGAAAGATCAGGCTGAACATGTATGGCGATCTTGGAAAGGACAGTTACGACCTCAGGGGAGCCACCCGCAGCACCATCTATGATCTCAATTCGGAGGAAAGCCGCATGCTGCATAAGGGGAATGCCCGCGTTGTGCTCAGCAATCCCGCATTTTAACACCGGCATAGCTTTACAGCCGGGAAATACTCGGATGAATTGTACAACTTTGCTGCTTTCCCTTGCTATGGAAAATTTTGTAGAACAGGATTCGATCGTCCGGAAGATATGGGGTAAAAGCGATACCGTTTTATTCATCTTTGCTGGTGCCTCGGCCGAATTTGCCCTGAACAAGGCTGTCGACTGGCTATATTTTACCGGCCGTTTGCCGGCTGACCCCATTGGGCGATTATTCTCTACGGTAACCTACGCGCGCTGGATCATTTTTTCCGGCAAGGAAGAAGCCAACAAGGCTATCGACAAGATCGCTTCCATTCATGCCGGTGTTGAAAGGGCAAGAGGCTCAGCCATTCCCGACTGGGCTTACCGCGATGTGCTCTTCATGCTTATTCATTATTCGATCGCTTCGTTCGAGCTGCTTGAAAGAAAATTGAGCGATACCGAGAAAGAGGCCCTGTTTGAAGTGTTTTACCGTGTAGGTCATAGGATGGGCCTGAAAGACCTTCCTTCCTCTTATAAGGCCTGGCTGCCTTCGAGGGAGCTTCACCTGGAGCAGGACCTCCTTAAAAGCAGGTATACGGAAGATCTTTTTCTACAGTATAAAAAGCACCTTGGTGCTGCGCGGTTCAAGATCCTGAAAGAGGCCCAGGTGCTTGTGGTTCCCGAACGGGTGCGCAGGCTGCTTGGCTTTTCTTCTGTTTCACTTTT
>DASTPZ010000017.1:0-17098 GCA_035761965.1 Flavisolibacter sp.
ACCGGCAGGTAGTCGTTCTCAAAATCGTTCCTGATAAAGGCAAGGTTGAGACGGAGCTGACGCTTCCAGAAATACTGATCGGCCTTGAACTGCCAGCCGTTGAGCGAGGCATTATTGTAATAAGAAGAGAAGCTTTGGAAATTGAGCCCGCGGTAGCGATAAAAAGCTTCGATCCTTGATTTGGTCCTGGGAAAATAGGAATTCAGTCTTACCGAATAGGCCTTATTGCCCTTATCCGATAAGTTGAACGAGGCCTTGCCCTGGCTGCCGTTTGAAGCGATAAGTCCGGGTGCCGCTGATTGTGCCAACTCTGCCAGCAGGCGGTGATGTTTTCCTATGGCCAGCTGGCCTTCAAAACTGAGACCGTAGATGTCGAGGCTATTGCCATTGGCAGCCGTATTGAGCAGCTGCTTGCTGCCTTTAAAAGCCGTTAGATAAATGTGCGAGCCTTGCTTGGCACCATAGCCGATGCGGCCGAGGTAAACAAATTGCGGGCTTCGATTGCGCCCGCTGTTAAAGAAATCGCGGGCCCTGTAATCTATGGCGCCAGCACTGAAGGCCAAGTAGAGCTTCTTATTGTACTCGAAATTGATGCCGTTGATATTGATATTGCGCAACGTAAGCTCGCTATGATTGGGAATCACCTTTCCAAGCGCCAGGGTTTGAATGGAATTAAGGCGGTTGAAAAGCTTTCGCAGCTTTGATGTTTCTATACCCTGGTCTGCAAGCGCCTTATCAAGAGCTTCCTGCTTTGCCTCTTCCGGCAGATTACCTTCCACGATTTTCCGGAGCAGGTGAAGCCGCTTTTCTTTGACGGCGACAGCCTGCTGGAGCGAATCCCTGTATAACCTGATCCTTTCTTTTTTCAGCTGTACGGTGTCGTAATAAGCGATAAAAGCCACGGCCTCGGCATAGAGGCTGTCGGAGAGATGCTGCTGCCGGGAGGTGTCGGTGTTGAGCACCTTCATTCTCGAGCGCACCAGCCGGTTCACGAGCGAATCTTCATTCAGCCAGTTTTCAAGCATATGCAATTGCTTATTGCTATAGTCGAGGGAAGTCTTGTCTAAAGGATCCTTAAGCTGGCTGCTGAGATGGTTGACATAATCAGAAAGCCTCCTGGCCCTGAGCTGCTGAAAGGCGCCGGGATTGAATTCAACCCGCAGATCGCGGTAGTCCCTGAAATACCTTGAATTGCTTTGCCGCTCGAAATAGGTAATGGTGAGTGGTATGCTGCCGGCCACGGTCAGGTTCATGCTGCCGGTAAGCAGGTGCTGGCCAATGGCAGATTCGCGAAAGGGGGTATCGATGGCAGAGCGGTAGCTGTATTGATAGCTCAGGAAGCCCCCGTCGAAATGGATGGCGGACTTTGGACTGCCCATCGCTGCAGGCTTTGATGCGGAAGGTAATGTTGGAAGAGCCGTATCAATTGAAAACCGGATATAAGAAGCAGGTTGCTGGGAAGGAGCAAGAGGCAAAGGGGCACGCAGATCATTGAGTTCTGCCAGAACAAGCCTGATAGAGTCCAGCCATCGGCTGGCCGGCGGCCCGTTCTGCGCATTGACACACGATGTGCCCAATAGCACGCACAGGCATGTTATGATCTTAATTTTAAGCAGTTGGTTAGTTTGGTGGCGTGGACGAGTTCGCTACAATAATAGGGTATCCGACTTCAATATGATTAATAAACCATTGATTTAATTATTAACGTGCAATCCACATTTGATCGATTGGCCTTCTCGTGCTGCGTTTACAACACCGGTGTTGGAACACCAAGCCTGGTGATTGGCAAAGCTGATAGCCTAAGTCTTTAACAGTAAAAAATCCCGGGGTACCGGGTAGCTGCCATGTTTCAGTTTATTGCTGCAACAAAAGAGCATTCATCCTGCTCAATCGATGATATAGTAATCAATAACTCATCGAGCGATATTTTAAAAAGAAAATTTAAGGGATTGATATTTGCCTTCGATCAAACCAGCATTGGGCTATACTGTACTTTCACCTTACCCTGCTTTTCTCACCCCATCCCCTATCTTTGCCGCTCTTGCTATATTAAAAAACCTTACGATCATGTCTTCGAGAAACATTACCGAATTATTAGGCGATAAGGCCGAGTATCTACTGAACCACAAATCTGCCATCGACAAATCAAGCCTCCATCTTCCTTCTCCCAACCATGTGGATGAAAGCTGGATCAACAGCAACCGCAGTAACCAGGTGCTTCGCAGCCTGCAGGGATTGCTCGATCACGGACGGCTTGGGGGCACGGGCTATTGCAGCATCTTCCCGGTCGACCAGGGCATAGAGCACAGTGCAGGCGCTTCTTTTGCGCCCAACCCCATTTATTTTGATCCCGAGAATATCATCAGGCTGGCCATCGAAGGCGGCTGCAATGCCGTGGCTTCAACCTATGGCGTGCTCGGCATGATGAGCCGCAAGTATGCGCATAAAATTCCCTTTGTTGTCAAGATCAACCACAACGAGTTCCTGAGCATGCCCAACCGCTTCGACCAGACCATGTTCGGCACCATCCGCAGTGCCTGGAACATGGGCGCCGTTGCCGTGGGCGCCACCATCTACTGGGGCAGTGCCGAAAGCGCACGCCAGCTTAAGGAAGTGGCTGAAGCCTTTGAATACGCGCACGAGCTGGGCATGACCACCATCCTCTGGTGTTACCTGCGCAACAGCTCCTTCAAGGTAGACGGTGTCGATTACCACACCGCAGCCGATCTTACCGGGCAGGCCAACCACCTTGGTGTTACCCTGCAGGCCGATATCATCAAACAAAAACTGCCTACCAACAACGGCGGCTACAATGCCACCAAACATGGCAAAACGCATAAGCTGGTCTATGACAAGCTTACCACCGATCACCCGATCGATCTTACAAGGTACCAGGTGCTCAATTGCTACAATGGCCGCGTAGGGCTCATCAACAGTGGCGGCGAAAGCAAGGGGGAAAGCGATCTCGTTGAAGCGGTAACCACGGCTGTGATCAACAAGCGCGCTGGCGGCATGGGTCTCATCCTTGGCCGCAAGGCCTTCCAGCGTCCTTTTGAGGATGGCGTGAAAATGCTGCAGACCATACAGGATGTTTACCTCGATGAGCGCATCACCATCGCTTAAACGATAAATAGGCTGAATTGAAATATTGATGGCAAAGACTGCGGTTGATAAACCCGGTCAGACAAATAAAAAACCCCGGAGACGATCCGGGGCTTTTGATTTCATGATCATCTTATGATGACGATAAATCAGTTCTTGTTTCTTTGGGGTATTTTGCTGTTCGGCTGCTGCTTGGGAACCAGGGCATAAGCCGGCTTCGGTTGCCTGGCACCTAATAAGAGAGACAATATTTTCTTCAACATGTGTTTTAAAGTTTTGTAGTGGACTAATCTTAACCTCTTTTACTCCTGTTCGGCAGAAAGATACTCTAATTTACGGAGCATTTTCTAAAACCAGTGTTAGAACAACGGCCAAAACCCGTAATTAGCTGTTAAAAACAGGACCTCCGGCGTTTAGCTTAAAAAAATAGGCTGTATGGCGGCAGCCCTGTTCTTTATAACCTTTACTAAGGCTCCCCCGTTTAGCCTCTCAAAGCCTCCCTTAATGCTCTTACTTCTGCGGGATCGATGGCGGGATGCGTATAGCTCTCTTCACTTTCTTTAAATGCAGGGTGACGGAATTCCATGGCCGAAGCTGCCTTTCCCCTCAGGGAAGAATGAAACTCCACCGCACCCGTCGATTCCGCCAGCATCTTTATGTTTTCCTTGCGCACGCCGCTGCCGGGCATGATGATGATGCGTTCGTCCGCAGCTTTTACCAGGCTGGCAATGAGTTCTGCGCCTGCCGGTGCGCCGGGCTGCTGCCCGGATGTCAGGATCCGCTGCACGCCGATCCGGATCAGCTGCTCGAGTGCCTCAAAGGGATCCCTGCAACGGTCGAAGGCGCGGTGAAAGGTCACCTCCATCGGGTAGGCCAGCTCTACAAGCGCGGCTGTTCTTTTTTCATCGATGCCGCCGTCTTTCTGCAGCAGCCCGATCACTACGCCATCACACCCGGTTTGCTTGCACCAGAGCAGGTCTTCTTTCATGATGATGAACTCGTCTTCATTATAAAGGAAATCGCCCGCACGCGGACGGATGATCGGGAAAAGCGCCGTGTCGAAGCGCTCCCTGCACCGGCGAATGAGTCCGTGCGAGGGTGTAATGCCACCTTCGGTAAGTGCCGCACATAGTTCGATCCGGTCGGCGCCGCCTTCAATGGCTGCGGCCGTGGTTGTGAAATCAGACGTAGCGATCTCTATCAGGTAATTCAAGCCTTGAGTTTTGAGTTTGGTAAAAGATGAGCGGTCAAGATACTGATCTCAGCCGAAAAAATACGGCGAGTCAAAGGTTTTGGCGCCGGCACGGGTACGCACGGCAGCCGAAAATCCTTTTTGAAGTGAATAAGCGCCGTATTCTCCCCTGGTATTGACAGCAATGAACCCGACCTGCAGGCGGGCTGCAGCCTCCTCTCCCCTTTTTCTTACCAGCCGCTCGATGGTTCTTTTGCATGCTTCTCCGGGTGCCAGTCCCTGCCGCATGTACTCGACAACGGTGTGCGAGCCGCAGATCCTTACCAGCTCTTCGCCAACACCCGATGCGGTGGCTGCGCCCGCTTCTTCATCCACAAAAAGCCCGGCACCGATAATAGGTGAGTCGCCCACCCGGCCACGCATCTTAAAGGCCATGCCGCTGGTGCTGCAGGCGCCGGCAAGCCTTCCCGCCGCATCAACCGCAATCATGCCAATGGTATCGTGGTTGTCCTGCTGCCCGGGCAGACTGCGCTGCTCCAGCAGCTTTGGTATCGTCATGGGATCATAATTGGATTGCTTAAGCCAGTTCCGCCAGGCTTTTTCAGCTTCGGGTGTAAGAAGCTCTTCTCGCACAAAGCCATTGGCCAGCGCAAACTGCAGCGCGCCCTCGCCGGCCAGCTGAACATGCGGTGTTTTATCCATCACCAGCCGGGCCAGCCTCACCGGGTGCTTGATGGTTTCCAGGAACATGACAGAACCGCAATTGCCCCTGCCATCCATAATACAGGCATCCAGCGTTACCTTGCCATCCCGGTCGGGCAAGCCGCCGTAACCCACACTCTGGTCAGTAGGATCCGCTTCTGTCACCTGCACGCCCTGCTCTACCGCATCCAGGGCGCTGCCTCCTTCTTCCAGCAATTTCCAGGCAGCTTCGTTAGCTTTGACGTTTGGCGCCCAGGTTGAAATAACAAGCGGACCTTCCCCAAAGGAAACTGATCCTTTTGCCGCTACGCTTGTTTTCCTGAGCAGCATAGCCCCGGTGCTGAGCAATGAGGAGAGAAGGAATTTGCGGCGGTCGAGCATGGCAATGGTTTTGGTTTTAAAGATAAAGATTAAACCGAGCCTGCCATTTTTGCATATAGTGGCGAAAGGAATAGTATTTGATGTTTAAACATTGATTTTAAAATTTAGTTATCAGCATGAGAATAGTGATCATTTCAGGCAGTCCGAGAAGCAATAGTGTTACGCATCGTGCAGCGCTGCACCTCTTTAGCAGGCTTAAGGAGACAGAACACCAGGTCGATATGATCGACCTCAAGACCATAGCATTTCCACAGCTTCAATCTGTGTTTACCTCGGTGGAAACGACCCCCGAGCCTTATAAGGCGGTGTCGGAGCTCATGCTCGGGGCCGATGCTTTTGTGGTGCTAACGCCGGAATACAACGGCAGCTATTCCGCTTCGCTGAAAAACCTGCTTGATCATTATCCAAAACAGCATCATAAGGTCTTTTCGATCGCGACGGCAACGACCGGCGCCCTGGGTGGCGTAAGGGCTGCATTGCAACTGCAGGAACTCATCTATGCCCTGTTCGGTATCGGCTCACCTTATATGCTGGTGATACCCCATGTAGACAAAAAATTCGATGCCGAGGGCAGGCTGCTGGACGAAGGCTTTCAAAAAAGCATCGATACTTTTTTAAGGGAATTCCTCTGGCTCGCGGAAAAGCTGAGCCGCGACTGATCGAATAACCTTGGCTTCATCCCTGTTTACTGTACGCAAAAGCTTTTGATTGGCTATATAACGGTTAAGCATAACCGTAAATACCGGTACTCATTGCTGTTCCAGGCTGCAAGGCCCGGGATGGCCTGGGCAGCCGGGCGCTTCCTCCTACCCTTTTGTAACCGTCAACTTATCAATATGCATACAATCATTTATACGGCCGCCAGCCGCGGACATGCGGATTTCGGCTGGCTCAACAGCTGGCATTCGTTCAGCTTCGGCAGCTATTTCGACACGGAGCGCATTCACTTTGGCGCGCTGCGGGTGCTGAACGACGATACCGTTGCGCCGGGCATGGGCTTTGGCAAACACCCGCACGACAACATGGAGATCATCTCCATTCCGCTCGAAGGCGACCTTGAACACGGCGACAGCATGGGTAACATGCAGGTGATCAGGCAGGGCGATGTGCAGGCCATGAGCGCCGGCACGGGCATCGTACATTCCGAGAAAAACCACAGCCGCGATCGCCCGGTCAAATTCCTGCAGATCTGGGTGCTGCCAAAAACCCGGAATATGAAGCCGCGCTACGATCAAAAAAGCTTTGCAGATGCAGAGCGGCATAACCGGCTGCTGACGGTGGTCTCGCCCCTGGGCAGCAATGACGGCGGCGTACAGATCAACCAGGACGCCTGGTTTCACCTGGCCCGGCTGGATAAAGACCGTTCGCTCGACTATCGCTTCAGGCAGCAAGGCAATGGCCTTTACGTGTTTGTACTGGAAGGCGAGGCCTCCATCGATGGCAAGGTGCTCAACCGCCGCGATGGAATGGGTATTGAAGCGGCCGATGCGGTGAGCATCAGCGCTTCTTCTGATACAGATCTATTGTTAATGGAAATTCCAATGATTTAATTATGACATACAGAAAAGCAACCGTATACACCGGTATACAACATATGGCTGTAGGCCCCTTCAGGGTAAAGCAGCCCATGCCCGCAGACGGCTTTCAAGGATTGAGTCCCTTTGTTCTTTTACACCATGCCGGTCCCGATATACATGCGCCCGGTGCCATCAAGGCCAGGCTGAGCCCCCACCCGCACCGCGGCTTTGAGCCGGTGACCTTTCTCTTCCAGGGCAGGATACACCACAAGGACAGCACAGGCAGCGAAGGTTTTCTTGAAGCCGGCGACGTACAGTGGATGACGGCCGGCAGCGGCATCATCCACAGCGAAGGACCCTCGGCCGATTTTGCGGCCAGCGGCGGAAACATGGAGCTGATACAGCTCTGGGTTAACCTGCCGAGGGAATATAAAATGACCGCGCCCAAATACCAGGACATCAAGAAAGACTCCATGCCGCTCATTGAAAGCAATGGCTTTTCAATGAGACTGGTGGCCGGCGATTTCGATGACAGAAAGGGGCCTGCCTCCACCTTCACGCCTATCGTAGCCATCACCGCGAGCTTCGAAGCCGGGGCAAAGGCCGAGTTCGACCTGCCCGTCTCGCACAATGTGATGATCTATGTGCTTGAAGGAACGGTCAGCACGAATGGTTCGAAAATTGATGCATTGCAGACAGCCGTTTTTGACCATAGCAGCAGCAAGATCGCACTCGAGGCAAATGCCCCGGGCAAGCTGCTCCTGCTGGCCGGCGAACCCATCAACGAGCCGGTGGTAAGCTACGGGCCTTTTGTGATGAACTACCCTGGCGATATCAAGCAGGCCATACTGGACTATGAAACAGGCAAGATGGGCACATTGGAAAACTGATCAAATAAAACAGCAACAATGGAAACAAAAACTTCTTTCAGGCAGGCACATCTGGATCACCAGCTTTGGATCAACGAGCTCGAGTTTTTCCGGGAGGAGATCAACATCTTTGAAAATCAGCTGGACGGTCTCCGCGAAAAAGAAAGGGATGGGGAAAAGATCGACCGGGCAGATTTTTTTCAAAACCAGTTTGCCCGCTACAGGGATCTTTGCAACAGCCTCGAAAGCGAGGTGCTCGAAGCCGAAAAGCTCATGGCCATCTATGCCGGCTCCGAAGAGAGCCAGGACCTCGATAATGTGCGCATTGCAGACCATGCGCAGTTCCGCGAAAGGATGGACAGTTTCCGGTCCGACTACCTGTCGCTGAAAGACGAGTTCAGGCGCAGCAACTGGTAAGAGCCGGTTAAACTGATTGAAACTTAACCGTACCCGCTGCCCTCTGCCAGGGCAGGCTACACCTGCCTGCCCTTTTATTTCAAAACTTCGTAAATCATAACTTGCATTTCACAAACCTGTCACCACTATGCGCACACTGCATTTTCCCGCAGCCGAAAGAGGTCTCAAGGACATCGGCTGGCTCAAAAGCAATTTCTTCTTTTCCTTTAGCGATCATTACCGACCCGACCGTTCAGCCTTCGGCACCCTCGTTGCTTTCAACGACGATTTCCTGGAAGCCGGCAAAGGTTTCGGACTTCATCCACATATGAACATGGAGATCATCTCCATTATGCTCAGAGGCAGCATGAACCATAAGGATAGCATGGGCTACAGCCATGTGGTGCATGAGGACTGGGTACAGATCATGAGCGCCGGGAGCGGCCTTCGCCACGAGGAATACAATATCGGCGAAGAGGAAGTGAGCTTTTTGCAGATATGGATCCAGCCCAAGCTGCTCAATATACAGCCACGCTACCAGTTCCGCTTTTTCCCCAAGGAAAAAAGAATGAACAAGCTTCAGACCATCATCTCTTCCGAAGAAGGCCTCGAGCATTGCTGGATCAACCAGAATGCAAAACTGAGCCTCGGCTATTACGATAAGGCAACCACCCTTCCCTACCATTTCAACCCGGCCAATAAATGCCTTTTTGTTTTTGCCATTACGGGAGAGATCAATGTTTCAGGGAACAGGCTGCCGCAGAGGGATGCATTGGGCATATGGGATACCGATCAAATAGAGATCAGCTGCAGCGGTCCCTGCGAATTCCTCGTGATAGAAACACCGGTGAACCAGAAATAAAAAGCCACCCGGCTGCTTTCTCTGCATGTATCGTCTACCGCGATGCAAGGCCCTGCATGCATATGCAGCCAGCTCTGCACGATGGTGGTTACATCAATGGCCAGGACTGCCCCGAATGTAATATCTTAGGCCATTAATCATCCTTTCATATGAAGAAGCTGCTGGTTTTCTTTTTTTCTATCATAAGCCTGCTTAACGCGGAGGGCCAGTCTAACTCACTTGACAGCGCCTGGATCAGGGACAACTATTATAAGGTGGAGAAAATGATCCCGATGAGGGATGGCATCCGGCTTTTCACCGCCATCTATATTCCGAAGGACACTACCGAGGCCCATCCCATTCTTTTGAGGCGAACACCCTATTCGGCAGCGCCCTATGGCGAAAACAATTTTCCCCCGGTATGGAACAGCTACCAGCGCCTCTACTGCCGCGAGAATTATATACTCGTTGTACAGGATGTACGCGGCCGCTATATGAGTGAAGGAAATTTTGAAGACGTGAGGCCATTTAATCCGGACAAAAAAGAAAGGGAGATCGACGAAGCCAGCGATACCTATGATGCGGTTGAATGGCTAACGAAGAACGTGCCGCATAACAACGGAAGGGTTGGTGTATTTGGCATCTCCTACCCTGGTTTTTACGCCACCATGGCTGCGCTCAGCGCCCACCCGGCAGTAAAGGCCGTCAGTCCGCAGGCGCCGGTCACCGACTGGTTCATGGGCGACGATTTTCACCACAACGGCGCCTTTATGCTCATGGATGCCTTTGGCTTTTATTCGGGCTTTGGCAAGCCAAGACCGGTACCGACCACGAAGGGAAGTCCGGGCTTCACCGCCCCCGGCAGCGATAACTACGATTTTTACCTCAGAACGGGAACGCTGAAAGAATTTGCCCGGCTCATGGGCGACAGCATTGCCTTCTGGAAAGACCTCTATGCCCACCCCAACCTCGACGACTGGTGGAAAAAGCGCAATACGCGGAACCATGTGCAGCATATTCCTTCATCGACCGCAACATTGGTGGTAGGCGGACTCTTTGACGCCGAAGATGTGTTTGGCGCATGGAACCTCTACAAGTCCATCGAGGAAAAGACAAAGAACAACAACAGGATCGTAATGGGCCCCTGGTTTCACGGACAATGGGGCGGGCGTGGCGATGGCAGCTATCTCGGCAACGTACGCTTTGGATCCAAAACATCGGAATGGTACCAGAATAACATCGAGATACCTTTTTTCAACTATCATCTAAAGGGCAAGGGTGATCTGGCCTCGCTTGCCGAAGCCACGGTATTCTTTACAGGGTCCGATCAATGGCGCAGGTTCAGCACCTGGCCTCCGCCGCAGCAGCAGGCACAGAATCTTTACCTCCAGCCCGGCGGCACTTTGTCCATGAGCGCTCCTGCCGAAGCAGGCGGATCTACTGCCTACACCAGCGACCCTTCGCGGCCCGTGCCTTACACCGAAGACATTCATCTTCGGCGCACGCGGGAGTATATGACCGACGACCAGCGCTTCGCTGCACGCAGGCCGGATGTGTCCGAATTTCAAACCGGCGTGCTTACGGAAGACATTACCCTGGCGGGACCACTCTACGCCGACCTCTTTGCCAGCATTTCCACCACCGATGCCGACTTCGTGGTAAAGCTGATCGATGTGTTTCCCGACAGCTTTGCTTACAGCACGCCACACCCCGAAGGCAATGCCTATCCCATGCAGGGTTACCAGATGCTGGTAAGAGGCGAGGTCATGCGCGGTCGCTATCGCAAAAGCTTCGAGCAGCCCCTTCCCTTTACACCGGGCAAGGTGGAGCAGGTAAAGTTTTACCTGCCTGATGTGGCACATACTTTTAAAAAAGGCCATCGCATCATGGTGCAGGTGCAAAGCAGCTGGTTCCCGCTCGTGGACCGCAACCCGCAGAAATTCGTAAACATTTATGAAGCGGCTGCCAACGATTTCCAGAAAGCCGACATCAGGATCTATCATAGCGCACGGTATCCGTCAAGCATTGTTTTACCCATATTGAAATAAAATGAAGTACCTCTTTATAGCCTGCATCTTCCTTAGCCAGCTTGCTTCCGCGCAGGCAGTGCCGGGCATCATCCCTAGACCTGTAAGCATGACCGCCTCGAGCGGGAAATTCGCGATCACCAAAAGAACGGTCATTGCCGTGCAAGACGAGAACGATCGCAAAACAGCCGGGCTGCTGAACGATTACCTCGAGCAGGCCTATGGGTTCAGGCTGGATATAGACCGCCAGGAAGGCAGGGACTATATCCGTATCTCGACCCGCAAATTCATACAGGCGCCGGAGAAGGATGCCTATCGTCTCGAAGTGAACAAAGACGGTGTTGTGATCGAAGGCGATACCTATGCCGGAAGCTTTTACGGCATACAGACCCTCATACAGCTGCTGCCCGCCGAACGTGACAGCCAGTCGCTTTCCATACCTTTTGTATCGGTGCAGGACCATCCTCGCTTTGCTTACCGCGGCATGCACCTCGATGTGGCCAGGCATTTTTTTCCAACCGCTTATGTCAAGCGTTACATAGACTACCTCGCGTTGCATAAAATGAATTATTTCCACTGGCACCTGACCGACGACCAGGGCTGGCGCATCGAAATAAAAAAACATCCCGCGCTCACGTCCAAAGGTGCTTTCCGCAACGGCACCATCATCGGCCGTTATCCCGGCACGGCCAACGATAACCTGGCCTATGGAGGCTTTTATACACAGGAAGAAGTAAAGGATATCGTTCGATACGCGGCCGAAAGGCATATTACGGTGGTGCCCGAAATCGAAATGCCCGGTCATTCCTCGGCTGCCATTGCAGCCTATCCCTGGCTTAGCTGCTTTCCGGGGGAGCCCACCAGGATACCCAGCCATCCCTCTGAAGCAAGCAAGGCCTCACCCGGCAAGCATGTGCAGGAAACCTGGGGTGTGTTTGATGACGTTTACTGCGCCGGCAAGGACAGCAGTTTTGTTTTCCTGCAGGAAGTATTGGATGAAGTGCTGACGCTTTTTCCATCCCAGTATATTCATGTTGGTGGAGATGAATGTCCAAAAGGCAACTGGAAAAGATGCGCGGCCTGCCAGGCAAGGATCAAGGCGGAAGGCTTGAAGGATGAACATGAACTTCAGTCCTATTTTATCCAGCGCATGGAGAAATACCTCAATGCAAAAGGCCGCACCCTCATTGGCTGGGACGAGATACTCGAAGGCGGACTGGCACCCAATGCGGTGGTGATGAGCTGGCGTGGTGAAGCGGGCGGCATTGCCGCAGCAAAAGAAGACCACTATGTGATCATGACCCCACAGAAGCCTGTTTATTTTGACCACACCCAAACAAAAAATGAAGACTCCGTGGTGATAGGCGGGTATAACCCTATTGAAGCCGTGTATGCTTACGAGCCGGTTCCAAAAGAGCTGCCCGCGGGAAAGATAAAATACGTGCTGGGTGCGCAGGCCAATCTTTGGACGGAATACATAAAGAACGGCAGCAAGGTGGAATACATGGTCTTTCCGAGAATGAGCGCTCTTTCGGAAGTGCTTTGGAGCCCGCGCGAAAAGCGCGATTGGAATGATTTCGAGCGAAGGCTGCAGCAGCAGTTCAGGCGCTACGAGCTATGGGGCGCCAACTACAGCAAGGCTTTTTACGACCTCAAGGCAACCATCCTCCCGGCGCCCGGCAACCAGGGACTGCTATGGAAGATCGAAGGCAGGAAAAAAGGCGATAGCCTCATGTTCTATAATACGCCCGCGGATGAAAACTGCATCGATTATGCAGAAGCAAAAAAAGCAAACCGCTTTGAACGCATCGGTCTGCATACGGCTCCCTATTCCAAATTGCTGCGTTGCAGCGGCACCTATGGCTATAAGCTGCTGAGGGCCGGCACCGACCTTGCCGCGGTGATGCAGCCATTCGTATTCAGCAAATCCACGGGCAAAAAAGCATCCGTTACGATCGCTCCCAACGAACGGTACCCCGGACAGCCCGGCGCCTTCAGCCTTGTGAATGGCATTCATTCCAACAAGGGCTTGAGTCACCCAGACTGGCTTGGCTGGATAGGACAGGATATGGTGGCGACCATCGACCTTGGTAAAAAAACAGCGGTGGACACGGTAAGAATGCACACGCTCGAACAGAACGGAAGCGGTGTGTACCTGCCGCAGTACGTGGAAGTATTTGTATCGGCGGATGGTAAGAAATATACCTCTGCCGGCAGGGCCTCCGAATTTGTAAGAGATACGCTGACAATGGGCTGGATCACCATCCCCCTGCGTCCCTCGCAGGCAAGGTTTATCAGGGTGGTAGCCAAGAACCATGGAACTGTTCCGGAAGGAAAGGCCGGCGCAGGCGGCAAGACCTGGCTGTTCGCGGACGAGCTGCAGGTTTGGTGACCAATGAAGCAGGACAACCGGGCGAATATGAATAAAAACAACATCATTGTTTAATCCAGTGCTGGCGCAGGTCCTGCGTTTTTTTGCGGCATTTTTGCCTGGTTTCTGCGGTATTCTTCATTGGAAAACAATTGAGTACTTATCTTTAAGCCTTACAACCATAACTGATGATCACCCAAACACAAGAGATCAATCTCATAGACGCTTTTGAAAGGATCCCCGTAAAGATTTTTGGCAGCGCCCGCGAAGGTTCGCTGTTTGCCGCGGCGGAGATAGCCCGGCTGATCAGGGAAAAAGAAGCAGCCGGTGAAAAATGTGTGCTTGGACTGGCCACCGGCTCCACGCCCAAAAGCCTGTATGCCGAGCTGGTGCGCATGCACAAGCAGGAAGGCCTGAGCTTTAAGAACGTTATCACCTTCAATCTCGACGAGTACTATCCCATTGATGCCGATGCCTGGCAGAGCTATTACAGCTTCATGCACCGCCACCTCTTCGACCATATCGATATCGACAGGAAGAACATACATATTCCCAATGGCGCATTGCCAAAGGATTCCATAAAAAAACACTGCGCTGAATACGAGAAGCAGATCGAAGATGCAGGCGGCATAGACCTGCAGATCCTCGGCATCGGAAATAACGGTCACATCGGCTTTAACGAGCCGGGATCGAGCATCTATTCCCGCACCAGGCTGATCAGTCTTGAGAATTCCACGAGGCTGGCCAATGCCTACGAGTTTGCCAACATATCCCAGGTGCCAAGGCTGGCAGTAACCATGGGCATCAGCACTATCCTGAAAGCAAAGAAGATCATCCTGCTTGCCTGGGGACCTGCCAAGGCCCATGTGGTGATGAAATCGGTGGAAGGCAATGTATCGGAGAGCGTGCCTGCCAGTCTCCTGCAACAGCACCAGGATGTAAGCTTTGTGCTGGATGAAGCGGCTGCGGCCGAGCTCACGCGTTTCCGCTCACCCTGGCTCACGGGCGATATCGAGTGGGATTCGCGCATGATCAAAAAAGCCGTGGTGAACATGGCGCTCAAGCTCGACAAGCCGGTTCTTTCACTCACCAACAACGATTACAATGAATTTGGTCTCGGCGACCTCATCGTCGAAGAAGGCGATGCCTACGAGATCAACCTGCAGGTATACTATATGCTGCGCGACTCGATCACCGGCTGGCCAGGCGGCAAGCCCGATTCGAACCTGCCCACGCACCCCGAGCGCTCTACGCCCTTCCCCAAGCGCGTCATGATCTTCTCCCCTCACCCCGACGACGATATCATCAGTATGGGCGGCACCTTCCAGCGCCTGCACGACCAGGGGCACGAAGTGCATGTGGCCTACCAGACCTCGGGCAATATCGCGGTGACCGACGAATTCGTGACCCGCTTTCTTGATTTTGCCGTAGGCTTTGAGGAGATCGCGGGCATCAACAACGACAAATCGGAAAAGATCTTTGAGGAAGTAAGAAAATACCTCTCGATCAAAAAATCAAACCAGATCGATACGGCCCAGATCAGGGCCATCAAGGGATTGATCAGGCGCTGCGAGGCCAAGGCCACCTGCCGTTACGTGGGCATATCCGAAGCCAATGTGCATTTCCAGAACCTACCTTTTTACGAAACAGGCACGATCGAAAAAAAGCCCATGGGTGAAGAAGACGTAAAGCTCACCATGGAGCTGCTCAGGAAGGTAAAGCCTCACCAGCTCTTTTGCGCCGGCGACCTGGCCGACCCGCATGGCACGCACAAGGTTTGTCTCGACGTGGTAATGGAATCGCTGCGCAGGATAAAAGCCGAGGGCGATGATTGGATCCGCGATTGCTGGCTCTGGCTCTACAAAGGTGCCTGGCAGGAATGGAATATCGAAGAGATCGAAATGGCTGTGCCCATGAGTCCCGACCAGGTGCTCAAAAAGCGTTATGGCATCTTCATCCACCAGTCGCAAAAAGATATGGTGCCCTTCCAGGGAAGCGATTCGAGAGAATTCTGGCAGCGGGCCGAGGAGCGCAATGCCAATACAGCCAACCTGTATGCACAATTAGGACTCACGCACTATGCGGCCATGGAAGCCTTTGTGCGGTACAAGTATTAAATGAAAGAATGGAGCAGGAATACGGTCCTGTTAAGCCCCGGCATCCAATAGGCGATAAAACTTAAAAAACCTTTTGGGCCGATAGGGTTTAAGACCTATTTTTGCAGCCCGATAAGGGAAAACGGGTGAAGATCCGCTTCCTGCATCGCGATGGCCCCGTAGCTCAACTGAATAGAGCATTTGACTACGGATCAAAAGGTTTCAGGTTTGAATCCTGACGGGGTCACGAACATAAGCAAGGGTTTCAACAGATTCGTTGGAACCCTTCTTTTTTTTCTACCACAAATCTTATTTCGTTCACCTGATTTTTAAAAAGAATAACCACCCACGCTCTTACCCATAATTGAGATCCTGTTGCCAGCTTATCTATCGGTTGCCTTCGCATCAAAAGAGTTAGCAATTACCTTAAAATAAACCAATCTGATAATGGTTTTCGAGAGCGCTTTGACTGCCTAAGCTCACAAACTTTCATCATCTTGACTTCATATTTTAGCAAATAAGAGATTACCGCTTATGAGTTATCACTACTACATTGTATAATTTCGGAGCTATTTCATTTGGAGCTCTGTAGAATGATTGATTACTTTCCAAATATGCCAAAAGCTTTTTTATCCTTTTCATATTGTCTTTGTTACTGTCCTTACTAGTTAACAAATTGAGTTTTGCCTGAACTTGGCCATTATTTGTTTGTGCTACTGCATCATATCTATCTCCATAGGCGTATGGAATTCTTATTGTAGTTATTACTGCATTAGAAGCTCTTAGTTCAAAACTCTCCATTTTTGCGCGTTGCATTTTACTTAGCATCTCCCTCAAATAAATAAGGTTTGCGATCAAAGAATCAACACTTTTATTCTCGATTGGAAAATATCCCTTAATTACTTGTTCAACTGTTACACTATCCGTATAAATAACAGGTTGTTCTAGATTTTTATCAATCAAAGCAAACTTACTTTGAGCAAGTACAGAAAACGGAAGGATCACTAGCACTAATACAAAGAATTTCATAAAAATAAAATTTCATAAAAAAAATAAATCAATTACCACTCAAGATCGGAATTTTAACCATCGGAATTTCTCCACAAAAACTTATTTTATTACTGATCTAGAAATTGCGAAGCTTGGGATCCGCGGAAGGCATAACATTAAAGATATATGAGCGTGAGATTAACCACAAATCTTTGTAGGTGAAAATTTCATCTATAGAATCCTAGAAACAATACCACGTTCCTTTTCATTCGTTGACCATTGAATTTGCCACATCCTGCCATCATATTGATCTAGTAAAATGAAGGTGTACGTATTCTGAGTGGGATAAAGAGTAAATCTATCATTAGTCTCCATTTCCTGAGTAACTTGACGTTCTAAACTTAAAACCGTTTCAAATCGTTCTTTTGAACTCATACCGTACTGAACTTGCCACATTTGTCCGTTTCTTGTATTCAATTTTACAAACGTCCACATATTCCGGGTTGCAAACAGCCTATATTGAACAGCATTACTTGTTGAATCTCTATTCGTTTGCCCTTGGGCAAATGATGTAGCTGTCATTAATACAATGAGGATCAATAATATTATCTTGT
>DASTPZ010000018.1:0-14690 GCA_035761965.1 Flavisolibacter sp.
CCAGACTGGTGGCAGAGGCAAGAAGCCTGGTAAAGCAGCAGATACCCTCGCTCATCGTGGATGGAGAAATGCAGGCAAGCGTGGCTTTCAACAATGAGCTGCTCAAGGAGAACTATCCTTTCAGCGAGTTGGTTGACAAGGACGTGAATACCCTCATCTTCCCCAATCTTTCGGCCGGCAACGTGGCGTATAACCTGCTCAAGGAGCTGGGAGCTGCTGATGCCATTGGCCCGATTTTGTTAGGATTAAAAAAACCAGTGCACATATTGCAGTTAGGAAGTTCTGTGCGTAATATTGTTAACATGGCTACGATTGCTGTTATTGATGCGCAAATCAAAAGCCAGGTATCGGCGGAAGAAGCCGTGCGCAAATCACCCTGGTGGAAGCGGCTGAAAAGGAAAAAGGACAATGAGGGTTAAGAACAGGGGTATGCGCAATGCTCAGGAATAAAGCCGGGTCTAAGCCTTGTTCTTCCACCCAAACCAAAAACCAATAGAAATGGGTCTATTCAGTGAGATCGGCAAATACATCCTTATGATCAGGGGCATGTTTTCAAAGCCCGAGAACTGGAGAATGTATTGGAAAGAGTTCATGCACCAATGCTCCGAGATCGGCATTGGCTCTTTGGGCATTGTAGCTGTTATCTCGGTTTTTATAGGAGCCGTTTCCGTAGTACAAACAGCTTATCAGCTCACCAGCCCCCTGATACCCAGATATACCATTGCACAGATCGTAAGGGATACCGTCATCCTTGAGTTTGCCCCTACCCTTGTTTGCATAGTGCTGGCAGGTGTGGTGGGCAGTAAAATTGCCGGTGAGCTCGGCAATATGCGGGTCTCAGAACAGATCGATGCCCTTGAGATTATGGGGATCAATACCAAGGCCTACCTCGTTGCACCCAAGATCATTGCGGCTTTGCTGATGATTCCGATGCTTGTAGTAATTGCAACGGTACTCGGCCTTTATGGAGGAAGACTTGCCGGCACCATGGCCAAGATCATCTCCGCTGATGATTACGACAAAGGTCTTCTTACCGGCTTTATTCCTTACAATACCTTTTTTGCCCTGGTAAAGGCCTATACATTCGCCTTTTTGATCTCGAGCATCTCTTCCTACTTCGGCTATCATGTAAAGGGAGGTGCGCTGGAAATAGGCAGGGCATCCACCCGCTCGGTGGTTGTAAGCTGCATAACCATCCTCCTGGCAGATTATGTGCTTTCAGCCTTGCTTTTGTAATGAGGCCGTCATTGAAGGTCAAATAACAGATGACCTTTTCTCTGGTACGATATTCGGGACTACTGGCAGGGCCGGCAAGTTTTGTATTTTTATGCCTGGCCGAAAGAAATTTAACCCATGATCGAAGTAAAGGATCTTAAAAAAGGATTTAACGGGCGCACGGTTATTGAAGACGTCAGTGCCGTTATGAAATCCGGTCAATGCAACCTGATTATCGGCTCCAGCGGCAGCGGCAAGACCGTTTTTATGAAATGCCTGGTAGGGCTGTTCCAGCCCGACGGCGGGGACATTCTTTATGGAGGACAGAATTTCACGAACATGAGCCTGGAACAGAAAAAGGAGATCCGGAAGGAGATCGGCATGCTTTTCCAGGGATCGGCTCTTTTCAGCAGCATGACCGTTGAGGAGAACATCGTATTCCCGCTGGACATGTTCACCAAGGAAACGAAGAAAAGAAAACTGGACCGAGTGAACGAGGTGCTGGAAAGAGTAAACCTCGTTGGCGCCAATAAGAAATTTCCGGCAGAGCTGAGCGGCGGTATGATGAAACGCGTCGGCATCGCTCGGGCTATCGTTCTCAATCCC
Source organism: Flavisolibacter sp. (assembly GCA_035761965.1). Taxonomy (GTDB): domain Bacteria; phylum Bacteroidota; class Bacteroidia; order Chitinophagales; family Chitinophagaceae; genus Flavisolibacter. Next base: position 1,822 of record DASTPZ010000018.1, read on the forward strand.
AAATATCTTTTCGTGGATGAGCCCAATTCGGGCCTCGATCCGCAAACCTCAGGCCTCATCGATAAACTCATCAAGGACATAACGGTCGAATACAACATCACAACGGTCATTAATACGCATGATATGAACAGCGTGATGGAGATCGGAGACCACATCATCTATATGTACAAAGGGCGGAAAGAATGGGAGGGTAACAGCAACGAGATCATCTTCAGCAAAAATGAAAGGCTGAATGATTTTATTTTCGCCTCCGCATTTTTGAAAGACGCGAAGGATATGCGCATGCTGGAAGAAACAGGAAAAATCTCTACAGACCGAAATATGGAGCAGCTCACGCAGGAAGACGCCCCTCCCCTCCTTCCGCCGGAAGAACAGGCAGGCTCCGCCCGCGAATAAACATTTCATTATAACCCCTTCCCGGCTCCCACCGGTAGCGTCCTTTTGCCAATTGCCAAAATGGGCTTACCCTCTCCTGAGGAGCATTGGAACAATCATTGGCGGAATGCGTTTCGGCAGCTACCCGCTTTCTGTCCATTTTCCTTACTTTTGCCCAACTTTTAAAAGAAACTATGAGCATCCTTGTTAATAAAAACTCGAAAATTTTAGTACAGGGTTTTACCGGTACGGAAGGAACCTTTCATGCTTCCCAGATGATCGAATACGGTACCAATGTAGTGGGCGGCGTTACGCCCGGCAAAGGCGGGACCACCCACCTGGACAGGCGCGTGTTCAATACAGTGGCTGATTGCGTGAAAGAAGCCGGTGCCAATGTTTCCATCATTTTTGTACCTCCCGCATTTGCTGCAGACGCCATCATGGAATCTGCCGAAGCGGGCGTAGAACTGGTAGTTTGCATCACGGAAGGTATCCCTGTGCAGGACATGGTCAGGGTAAAGAGCTTTCTTGAAGGCAAGCAAACAAGACTAATTGGTCCTAACTGCCCGGGCGTAATTACCGCCGGTGAATGTAAAGTAGGCATCATGCCGGGCTTTGTTTTTAAAAAGGGCCGGATTGGCATAGTTTCAAAATCGGGCACGCTTACTTACGAGGCTGCCGACCAGGTAGCTAAGGCTGGCCTAGGCATCTCAACAGCTGTAGGCATTGGTGGAGACCCTATCATCGGCACCACCACCAAACAAGCCGTTGAATTATTCATGAATGATAGCGAAACCGATGCGATCGTAATGATTGGCGAAATCGGCGGAGGTATGGAAGCCGAAGCTGCGCGTTGGATAAAAGAATCAGGCAACAAAAAGCCTGTCGTGGGCTTTATTGCCGGTCAAACTGCGCCTCCCGGGCGCCGTATGGGCCATGCAGGCGCCATCGTGGGCGGAGCTGAAGATACCGCTGCTGCTAAAATGAAGATCATGCAGGAGTGCGGCATCCATGTAGTGCAAAGCCCGGCTGATATAGGCAAGACCATGGCTTCGGTTTACAAAAAATGATCTTCCTGTCAGCTGCCTCGCATTGCTGGCGTCAACATAATGAAAGCCCCGTTCATACGAAGATGACGGGGCTTTTTCATTTCCAGTTTTCAAAGGAAATATTTTTTAAAGCCTGTTAGAATAAAATTTATGGGTTATAATTGAAGCCCCTGCCTTGGCAAGGGCTTCGCTGCAATCAAAAAGTAGCGGATTAATGTATTGAAGGCCAGGATGAAATAACTCCCTCCTAGTACCTTGCATCCCTGGCATACCGGTCCAGCTCGGTCTGAGACCTATAGCTGAACAGGTCGTAAAGCTGCCTGAAATTCTGCCGGTCTACTATACTCTTATACGAAAGTTTTGCCAGTTCCAGTTTGTCGGATTCTGATGTAAAAACCTGCAGCAGTTGCCTGACCTGCACAACTTGGAAATAGTTTCGCTCAATGGCATCCTTGGCTGCCCCCAGCCGGCCGAACCACTGCCCGCGAACACTTTGAAGCAGCCGGTTAAATTCGTTGTCGCTCATGGCCCTATTGCCACTGGAATAGTCGCCCTTGCCCTTCCACCTGTCTTCTTCATCATTCCATATGCCGTTACCGCCATCGATCGCCCTTTCATCAACCAGCGCTTTTCCGAAGCGGTTGACCATAACATCAACATGATGGCCCGGTCTCAGATAAAGAGTCGAGGCATAAATCAGGTCGGCATTACGGTCGGCACGGCGGCCGCCATTCCGGCCGTTTCCGTTGTTACGCATAGCTGAATAAATCTTGATGTTATGATTTCCAGGCTGCACATCCTCCAGTACAAGGGTATTTGAATTGGTGCTGTAAGCCCTTCCGTCTACAAAAACCTGCACGCCTTTACCTGAGACTACAGTGATGCTGATACGGCCTTCGTCAAAGGCAAAGGCAGTTGTGGTAAAAATAGATGCGAGTAAAAGGGTAAAAATTGTTTTCATATTGATTTTCTCCGCAGGTAAGAATGAGATATTTTCTAAATGTTTAGGCAGGCCTCGATAAACAAAAGTTAAAGGACTGCCTTCACAAGCATTTCACAAATCCTTCGTTTCTATATGTAATTGCGTATGTTAGCGCATCTCTATCATCGCCCCAAAAGCCCTATTTATGAAATCACTCACGTGCTTTTTGCTCTTCTGCTTTCTCACCGTCCTTACCCCGCTATGGGGACAGGTTAAGAATTACAGCGCCCAATGGAAGAAAGTGGATGAGCTGGCAAACACAAAAAACCTGCCTTTATCGGCCCTTGCCGAAGTGAAGAAGATCTATGCGCTGGCAAAAAAAGAGAACCAGGACGTACAGGTGGTAAAAGCGCTTGTTTACATTATGACCCTGCAGAGGCAGAATAGGGAGGACAATGAAAAACAGGTAGTGGCTGAACTCGAAAAAGAGCTGACGGGCGCAAAAGAGCCGGTAAGCTCCCTCTTGAAAAGTCTTCTTGCAGATGCCTATATGAACTATTTTGAACAGCACCGGTGGCAGCTGTATGGCCAGACCCGCACAGCAGAATTCAGAAAAGAAGACATTGCTACCTGGTCGGCAGCCGATTTCCACCAGAAGATCGGCCAGCTCTACCTGGCATCGATAAGGCAAAAAGACCAGCTTACCAGCCTGCGGCTGTCTGACTTCGATGCCATCATCGATAAAGGTTCTTTACGCCACCTCCGCCCTACCCTTTATGATCTGCTGGCGCATAGGGCCCTGCAATATTTTTCCGGCACGGAGCGGGACCTGCAAAGGCCTGCAGTTGTTTTTGAGATCGATGCGGCTGAGGCCTTCGCACCCGCTGCTATGTTTGCAGCTTACCGGTTCAGCACGAGTGATACCCTTTCGCTCCAGCATAAAGCATTATTGGTATACCAGGAACTACTGGCCTTGCACCTGAGCGATCAACAGCCTGACGCCTTGATTGATGTAGACATCGACCGTCTCGCTTTTGTCTACGAACGATCGGTGCTTGAAAACAAAGACTCCCTGTATAAAGCTGCCCTGGAACATATCATAAAGCGGTATCCGAAGAACCCGGAGATAAAAGGTGCGCAGCATCTCCTGGCAACCTGGCACTACAACAGGGGAGAAAGATACAATCCGCTTACAGATACAAATTATCGTTATGAAAAGATCATAGCCAGAACCATTCTCGAGGAAGCTGTGAGAGACAGCAGCATAAAGAACAGCGGCTGGGTCAGCAGTTGGAACCTGCTGCAGTCTATCAATGCCGAAAGCTATGATTTTGAGCTTGAAAAAGTAAACCTGCCAGGGCAGCCCTTCAGGGCGCTTGTGCGGTATACAAATATTGATTCTCTTCACTTCCGGATCTTGAGGCTAAGCCCCGCACTCGAACAGAGGCTGGAGGAAAACTCGGAAAACCTTTGGTCGGTTTTATCCTCTTTGCAGCCGGTAAGATACTGGGCCCAGGCCCTGCCCGCAACTGGTGATGCACAGCAGCACTCTACGGAAGTAAAGGTCGACGGACTGCCTGCCGGAAGGTATTATCTTCTTGCATCGCCCAGCATACATTTCAACCAGCGTAAAGAAACGCTGGGAGCTGGACTTTTTCACATCTCCAATATCAGCTATATCGCCCGGAAACAGGACTTCTTTGTGCTTCACCGGCAAACTGGACAGCCCCTTTCCAATGCAGCCGTTACTGTTTATAAAAGGATCTATGATCAAAAAAGCGGGCGATACAGGAGTGCGGAGCCGGAAAGCAGGAAAACCGACACCAGGGGTTATTTCCATCTCGGCCATAAGCAGATGGCCAACCACAATGGTTTTTATTTCGACGTCATTTATGACAAGGATACGTTAAGCCTGAAGGACCCATTCTATCATTACGAATACTCAAGAGCTCCCAGGAAAGCGACCGAAGCCGAGAACAAGATCTTTTATTTCCTGGACCGCGGAATTTTCAGGCCAGGTCAAACAGTGTTTTTCAAAGGTATCGTTGTTACGAGGGCGGGGAAAGAGAATGGCATAGCCGAAGGATTTAAAACAACCATCTACCTGCGAAATGCCAACTACAAGCTGGTCGATTCAATAGCCGTCACTACGAACGAATATGGATCATTTCATGGAAAGTTTGTCCTGCCGCAAACCGGGCTCACAGGAGCTTTTCAGCTGACAGATAAAGACAACAGGAATATGGTGGCTTTTTCCGTTGAGGAGTACAAAAGACCCAGGTTCCAGGTAACGTTTGAAAATCCCAGGGAGGCTTATGGCTTGAACGATACGGTCTCGATCAAAGGAACGGCCCGTGCCTATGCAGGCAACATGACCAGCGGAGCCAAGGTTATATACCGCGTTGTAAGACAGCCCAGGTTTATATATCCCTGGCTTTTTTACCGCAGCAGACCACCGTTCTACGAAAGTGCTGAAATCGCTCATGGCGAAACGGTAACTGGCAGCGATGGCGGTTTTGTTATCAGTTTTAAAACCCTTCCAGACAAAAAAATTGAAGAGGCCCTAAAACCGATCTTCAACTATATTGTTTATGCCGATGTTACCGATATCAACGGAGAAACCAGGAGCGGAAGCCACTCGCTCAGTGCAGGCTATACTTCGCTGCTTCTGCAGCTTCGTCTCCCTGAAAAGGCAAAGGCCGACTCCTTGCGCGAGATCAGGCTCACAACAAAAAACCTGAGCGGAGAGTTTCAGCGTGCACAAGTTTCTTTGACGGTTCACCGGCTTTTACCAGAACAGAGGCTGATCAGGAAAAGGTATTGGCAGGCTCCTGACCAGTTTGTGATGGACAAAGGAACTTTCCTTACCTACTTCCCTCTCGACGAATACAAGAATGAAACAGACATAAAGACCTGGCCCGTTGGACAAAAGGTTTTAGACAGGAAGGACAGCTCAAAGGCAAACGGCAGCTTTGAGCTGGGAAATGACAGGCTGTCCCCGGGTTATTACCAGGTAACAGTGACAACACTGGACAAAAATGGCCTGGAGGTTAAGGACATAGGCTTCATGGAAATCTACAGTCAAGAGAATAGAGAATTGAACCGGCCGGAATACCTGTGGGCAAGAGCGTTCGAAAGCCCCCTGGAGCCTGGCGAAAAGGGAACAGTCCTGCTGGGTACTGCCGCCCGCGATGTATTTGTGATTGGGCAAAAAGGTAAAAAGAATGCGCAAGGCATTTCCGGAAATGAGGGAGGGTCCGACATAAATGAACCGGGTGCATACGAGTTCTTCAAGCTTGACAAGGAGAAAAAAGTGCTGAGCTATACTGCCACCGAAGCAGACCGTGGTGGCTATCCCGTAGGTTTTGCTTTTGTAAAGGATAACCGCTTTTATCATTTTGGCGACATGGTATCCGTACCGTGGACCAATAAAGAACTCTCGGTAGAGTACCTGAGCTTCCGGGATAAGACTATGCCCGGAAGTGAAGAAAAATGGAAGGTAAAGATCAGCGGGCATTCCAATGAAAAGCTAGCCGCCGAAATGCTCGCGAGCATGTATGATGCTTCGCTTGACCAGTTTAGAATGCACTCATGGACGAGGCCCCCTGTATGGAATAGCCATTCTCCTTACGCGCCATTTGACGGAAGAAGAAATTTTGAAGCGGCAGCGGCAACTGAGTCATATGTTGTTGATCGGCGCTACCGGGAGGTAAAGGACAAATATGATTTGCTTTTCCCGAACTGGCTGCGGGTGGGAGGCGACTTGAGACGGGGAGAAATTTCGTACGGGTTTGTCTCGGCTCAAACCCGAACCATGAATGCCCCGGCATTTAGGCAGAGAGTAGAAGAGAGTAAGGGGCTTCCATACATACAAGATGATGCAGTTAGCAGCGTTGAAACAACAGGCGCTGCGATAGAAAAAAAAGCTGAAGGTGTTGCCGATTCCTTCGATAATACAGGCAATGATGCGACCTTCCAACCCAGGAGAAATTTCAACGAAACTGCGTTCTTCTTCCCTGAACTGAGAACTGATGAGCAGGGCGTGATCAGCTTTTCCTTCACGGCCCCCGAAGCCCTTACCACCTGGAAGCTTCAAACCTTTGCACATACCAGGAATCTTGCCTTTGGACTTTCGGAAAGAGAATTGATCACCCAGAAAGAGCTGATGGTGCAGCCGAGTATGCCTCGTTTTCTAAGACAGGGCGACAGGCTGGAGATCACTGCAAAAATCGTCAACCTTTCAGCAGGAGAACTTACTGGCCAGGTCCAATTGGAACTGTTCGATGCCGAAACCAACCAGTCGGTTGATGGCTGGTTCCTCAATACATTCCCGAATCAATACTTCACGGTGGGAGCCGGGCAAAATGAGGTAGTCAAATTCCCGGTACAAGTGCCGTTTCAGTTTAACAAAGCCCTCACCTGGCGCATCATTGCCCGGTCGGGCAGTTATGGCGATGGAGAGGAGAATACAATGCCGGTTGTGAGTAATAAAACGCTTGTGACAGAGACGGTACCTATATCTGTAAAAGGCAAGGGCAGGGCGCAATTCAGCTTTGACAAATTGCTTCGCTCCGGCAACAGCGAAACATTGCAGCATCATTCGCTTACTGTTGAGTATACATCTAACCCTGCCTGGTATGCGGTACAGGCCCTTCCCTACCTGATGGAATACCCTCATGATTGCGCAGAGCAGATATGGAACCGCTATTATGCTAATGCTCTTGCCAGCTCCATCGCAAACAGTTCTCCACGAATAAAACGCGTATTTGAGGAATGGAAGACTTTAGACACAGCGGCTTTGCAATCGAATCTCCAAAAGAATAGCGATCTTAAAACAGCCTTGCTCGAAGAAACTCCCTGGGTATTGCAGGCCAGTTCAGAAACGGAAAGAAAGAAGAATATCGCGCTGCTTTTTGATCTTCTGAGGATGAATAGTGAAATGGAAGGAAACTATGCGCGTTTGAAGCAGATGCAGGGATCAGGTGGCGGCTTTGTTTGGTTCCAGGGCGGACCTGACGATCGTTACATCACGCAATATATTCTTACAGGTATCGGTCACTTGAAAAAACTGGGTGTGAACATAACGCAGCTGCGCAGCATTGTAAGCGAAGCCCTGCCCTACCTGGATAAAAAGCTCAAGCAGGATTACGACAATCTTTTAAAAAGCAAAGTCAACAGGAATTTGCAGCAGGTTGGCCAGCTGCAGGTGCAATACCTGTATATGCGTAGCTTTTTTCCTGAGCTGCCCCTGCCGTCGGCCATCAAGCCCGCCTACGACTATTATTATAAACAGGTGGAGCAGTATGGAGTCAAACTTGGCATCTATCAACAGGCCATGGGTGCACTAACCCTGTTCCGCACAGGAAACAAAAAAACGGCAGAAGCCATACTTCGTTCACTGAAGGAAAATTCTGTCAGCAATGAGCTGGGCAGGTACTGGCAGCAGAATGGCTTTGGCCGGAGCTGGTTCTGGTACCAGGCGCCTATCGAAACCCAGGCCTTGATGATCGAAGCCTTCTCAGAGATTACAAAAGACGAGTCCATCGTCGATGAGCTGCGTAACTGGCTGCTCCGGCACAAACAAACCAATAACTGGCGTACAACCAAGGCTACAGCCGAAGCCTGTTATGCCCTGCTGCTTCACGGGCGGGACTGGCTGACTGACCAGCCCGAAGTCGAAATCAGCCTGGGCCCGGTAGGCATTACAAGCAAAAACCGGAAGACAGAGGCCGGAACGGGTTATTTCAGACAAACCCTGCCCGCACAGCAGCTTAGGCCTGAAATGGGTAATATTTCGGTAACGGTAACCTCCAATGAAAGTTCAGGGAAAGCAAGCACCAATTGGGGTGCCGTCTATTGGCAGTATTTTGAAGATCTCGACAAAATAGAGACAGCTACAGGTCCGCTCTCTGTGTCCAAAAAGCTCTTTATTGAGAAGAATACCGGTTCCGGCCCCGTGCTGCTACCCTTGGAAGAAAATACAGCCCTTAAACCCGGGGACAAGATCAAAGTACGGATCGTGCTTAAAACGGACCGTGATATGGAATATGTACATATGAAGGACATGAGAGCGTCAGCGCTGGAGCCGGTAAATGTGTTGAGCGGGTACAAATGGCAGGGCGGATTGGGATATTATGAAAGCACGCGCGACCTTGCAACGCATTTCTTCTTCAATTACCTGCGCAGGGGGACCTATGTTTTTGAATATGCGCTTTTTGTTACGCACAACGGCAGCTTCAGCAATGGCATCACTACCATACAGAGCATGTATGCTCCCGAATTCAGCGCACACAGCGAAGGTGTCAGGATTTCGGTAGAAGAATAAAGCCAGAACAAGGTCATTGATTTCTTGTTTTAATTAAGGCCCGCACCTTAGCGGGCCTTAATCATGTCGGTCCTTGTTCAATATTCCTGCACTCCTTATCTTTGCACATGGCAATAAACAACAGCTCCGGCAAACAGCTTATAGAAGGTTTAACATTCGACGATGTTCTCCTCGTTCCGGCCTATTCAGAAATTCTTCCCCGGGAAGTTGAGATCAAAACCCACCTCACAAAAGATATAACACTCAATATACCAATGCTTTCAGCAGCCATGGATACGGTTACTGAGGCTTCGCTGGCTATAGCCCTGGCAAGGGAAGGCGGAATAGGCATACTTCATAAAAACATGACCATAGAGAAGCAGGCAGACCAGGTACGGAAGGTAAAGCGGAGTGAAAGCGGCATGATCATCGATCCGATCACGCTCCTTCACGATGCAACCATCGGGGATGCATTAAAGCTGATGAGGGAAAACAGGATCGGTGGTATACCTATCGTAGACGCTTCAGGACATCTTGCGGGCATCCTCACGAATCGTGATCTCAGGTTTGAAGATGATATGAGCAGGAAGGTCAGCGAGGTAATGACCAGCGAAAACCTGGTTACGGCCCCTGAAGGAACTGATCTTAAAGGTGCCGAAGCCATTTTGCGTCAGACCAAGGTTGAAAAGCTGCCGGTGATAGACAAGGACAGAAAGCTTATTGGACTGATAACTTATCGCGATATTCTCCAGGTCACTTCCTTCCCCAATGCAGTAAAGGACGCTTTAGGCCGCCTGCTGGTGGGTGCAGCGGTTGGGGTTACCAGGGATTTGCTCGACAGGGTATCAGCCCTTCAGCAGGTGGGTGTTGACGTTATCTGTCTTGACAGTGCGCATGGACACTCCAAAGGTATCATAGATGCCGTGAAATCTGTTAAGCAGAATTTTAAGAAACTCAATGTAATAGCCGGAAATATAGCCACCACGGCCGGGGCAGAAGCCCTTGCCGATGCAGGCGCCGATGCCGTAAAGGTGGGTATAGGGCCGGGCTCTATTTGCACCACGCGTATTGTAGCAGGTGCAGGCGTTCCTCAGCTGACGGCCATTATGCAGGCAAAAGCGGCGCTTGGTTCCCGCAATATTCCATTGATAGCCGATGGTGGCATTCGCTATACCGGCGATATGGTAAAGGCCCTGGCCGCAGGAGCCGATTGTGTGATGATGGGAAGCATTTTTGCCGGCACCGAGGAAAGCCCTGGCGATACCATCATCTATGAGGGAAGGAAGTTCAAGGAATACCGGGGTATGGGTTCTTTAGGAGCTATGTCGGTAGGCAGCAGCGATCGTTACTTCCAGGATCCGGAAGCTGATGTAAAGAAATATGTCCCTGAAGGTATTGAAGGAAGGGTAGCCTATAAAGGAAGCCTCAAAGAAATTGTATACCAGTATGTAGGCGGCTTGAGGGCAGGCATGGGCTACTGCGGTGCCAAGAACATTGCAAGCCTTCAGCAAGCAAACTTTGTAAAGATCACCAATGCCGGTATGCGTGAAAGCCATGCGCATGATGTCGAGATCACAAGGGAAGCACCTAACTACAGCAGAAAGTAGAGCCGCGTTTGAGGCTGGCTTTAGTTAGTGTAATGTAGCATATTATGCTGTTTCTTAGCATGGATAATATTCTCATGGAAGGACCCCTGCCGCAAAAAATGCGTAAATGTTAGCTTAGCAGCCTGACTGTAACAATGCCGGTTATGATGGCGATCCCAAAGCTCAGGAGGGTGCCGATCAGAACATATTCTGTTAGTTTCCGGTCCCTCGCCTCACGCAGATCACCAAACCGGAATACGGATTTTGCAGCGAGCAGGAAGCCGACACCTTCCCATTTCCCCAGCAAAATAAAAATAATGATGATCAAACGCTCGAGCATGCCGATCAGCTCCCCCGCATTCTCAAGTGAGGCGTTTGTGGCACCTGTATTGCTACCTGTTATATCAGTTTCGAGAGGGGTGTGAACAATTGCGCCACCCGGCTGCCATTTCGAAATAACGATTCTGATGATAAGAGAGGTTGGCTTAAGCATGAATAAGATGGCCGTAAGAGGAGCCAGCAAACCCACGTTGGACAGCATAGCAGGATCCAAAGATATTTTCTCTATCCATATCCACACCCCAAAGATCACACCCAGGTGCATCAGTTGGTCCGCAAAAAACCAAGTCCGTTTTGTTCTTGCGGTCTGGAACTGGAGCTTGCAACCATCAATGACCAGGTGCAGGACTGCGATCACCAGCGCCGGCAACCAGAAGCCCAGTAATATACCCAGGTCAAAGCCCCTGTTTTGCTTCATTACTCCGGTAAAAAGCAGCAATAGAAGAAAATGTACAGCAGCGTGCAGGTATAAATAAAAAGATGCCCATTTTCGGGCTTCTTTTTTAAGAACCCATCCGGAAGGCTGAAGAAAAAAATCTCCTATGATATGTGCCAGGAAAAGTTGAAGAAATAGCGTCATAAAACATGAAGTTGTTGTTGGACCTTCTTCCTATAAAAGGCCTCAAGGTCCATTATTTCGTTATAGTGCGCGCGTTTTTGCCGCTCACTGATGGAAGACTGTGTTCTTCCGAGTTTCTTTCCAATCTCCTTTTGAGAGAGCTTCCTGTTTGACAGCGATAAATTAATTAATTCTGCTGATATAGGACTCCATTTGTCCATAATAATAGAGGCAAGGCTGATCATCAGGTTTATTTCCATATCCAGTTCTTCCCAGGGTGACTTGATTGCAAGCGTCTGCTTAAACTTTTTAAGGCTCTCGAATTTTTCTCCAGAATAGATGAAGGCTTGCCCGTTCGATTGTGTAATACGCCTGGCACGGTAAGATTTCTGCCCTATACCGATAGCCATTCGTACATCGAGCTCTTTAATCGATTTAATACAGGCTTTAATTTTGATTGCCGTCAATAAGGCATCTGCCGGGTCTTTTACTTCAAGCTGAAAGCTATCGCCCCTGTAAATCTCCCATGTTGAGGGTGTATTGCCGTATTTGGCGAGAAGCCTTTTCAAGGGTACCATCCACCTGTCCTGCCTCTTGATCTTTCTTGAATTTGTTATATCGCCTGTGATAACACTGGTCATATATACAATATCGGCTTTATTATCGATATATGCAAATATCGGTAAATTAACCGATACACCATTATTACTTTCATGCTTATCGGCTTTTTAGCCGATAAACAAGATTATCGGCTAAAAAGCCGATAAGCGAAAACATAAATGTTAGATTGATTAAATACACATCAGGGGTATGAAGTTCTGACGTTACTAGTTCTTATTATACCAGGCAACTATAATCTAGTGCTTCCTTCCAAATATTTGCTCCTTGAACTTCTGATAAAAGAATGAAACACCTAGCAGAAGAGTGCCAAGCACAAGATAAGCTATCACCTTTTGAATAGTGCCGAAGCTCAGGCTGTCGAGCATGAGCAGCTTCGCAAGTGTAATACCCATAAGCACTATCGCCAGCATACGCATACTTACCGACTTCTTCAAAAACCCACACACAAACACAACCACTGCGGTAAGCAGCCAAAGAAGCGTAACGGTAAATCCATCCCAATTGAAGAAAATGAAAAATACGAACATGATTAATGCCATGGTAAAAAGCAGCTTTCTAAGAAACAGCTCTTCCTTCCAATACTTCAAAACAAACCACACCTGAAGGGAAATAAGAACTGACGACGATAATGTTATAATGGCAATGCCGGCATTTAGGCTGTAGCCGATGATAAAAAGAGCTGCAATATAAAGTCCGGCATTGGAAAAGCATATCTGCCAGACATCTGCATCGATGAATCTTCGTTTTCCAGATATTTTGAATGCTACCGAGGAGGCAGCAAAAAGTAAAAAGAAAAAGCACATAAAGAAAACTCCTTCCTCTTTTGTACCTGCTGTTTGGTTCACAGATGCCCATCCGATAAAAAGTACCCAGGTTAATACCTGCGCAGCCCAATTTACCTGCCTCCAGCTGCGCTTAATAAACAAGAAAGCCACACCTAAATTGATCAGGGATATATAGATAAAAAACAGCTCCGGCCTGTCTGAATTGGCACTGATCAGAAAAGGTATTCCATAAGCACCTACCAGTCCAAGCAAGGCAATTTCCTGACGACTGTATCGCATAGCTTCGTAAACGGTATAGACAGTCAGGAGAACCATCGATATAAATGCGA
>DASTPZ010000019.1:0-14348 GCA_035761965.1 Flavisolibacter sp.
ATTCTTTCTTAAATCGTGCATATGAAACTATTGTTGTGTATTTGCGCTGCGCTGCTGATCTCCCATCCTAAGGCTTTTGCCCAGGAAGAGGCTGAGCTGGTGAAAAAAGTGAAGGCCAAGCTGGACAAGGTGAACGATTACCAGGCAGAAGGAAAAATGAAGATTGATGTATCCTTTATCGATGCACCGGACTCCAAGGTTACCGTTTATTATAAAAAGCCCGATAAGTTCAAGGTAAAGAAGAACGGAGGTATATCCCTGCTGCCTAAAGGCGGTATCAGCATCAACCTCGGTACGCTTCTGGCGAATGAAAACTACGAGGTGGTGCCAGGCAAGGATGCAGCAGTCGATGGCATAAATACAAAGGTGGTGAAGCTGCTTCCCTCAGATGAGAACAGCGATGTGGTGCTTACCACGCTGTATATCGATGAAAAAGACCTGGTGATCCGCAAGGCTACCGTCACCACGCGCGAAAGCGGATCATACGAGATCACGCTTAGCTATGGCAAGTTCACCAGCTGGGGATTGCCCGATAAGGTGATTTTTTCCTTCAATACAAAAGATTACAAGCTGCCGAAGGGTATCACCTTCGAATATGAGAAGGGCGGCAAGAAAAAAGAGGCGGATCTCAAAAACAAAAAAGGCAAGGTGGAGATTACCTATTCTTCCTACAGCATCAATAAGGGGGTGGATGATAAGGTGTTTGCCAACTAGGCCTGCACCTCGCCTGCCATATCGGTCGAAAAATCTGCCTGACCTGTTGATTTATTCTTCGATCCTTTCGTCTTCTACATTCTTCAGTACCTCAGCGGTTATCTTACGGAGAGGGTTCCTGTTCCTTTCGTCGTACTCGCTGCGGCGGTTGATGATATCGATACATTCAAAAATCGCCGTCGTGAATGAAGAGGTGTCGGCCTTGTTCTTTCCGGCTATATCGAAGGCGGTTCCATGATCCGGAGAAGTGCGTACAAATGGAAGTCCGGCTGAGAAGTTCACCCCTTCGCCTACCGCAATCGTTTTGAAAGGTATGAGCCCCTGGTCGTGGTACATAGCCAATACGGCATCGAATTGCAGATAGCTTCTCCTGGCGAAGAAAGCATCAGCGCTATAAGGACCAAATACGAGCTTATTGCTTTGTTTCGCATCTTTTATGGCGGGCTGTATCACGAGCTGCTCTTCTGTTCCTATGAGGCCTTCGTCGCCTGCATGGGGGTTAAGTCCCAGCACGGCAATGCGGGGCTTGTCGATACCGAAATCCCTTCTGAGGCTGGCGTGCAAGAGATTGATCTTGGACAGAATGAGCTCACGGGTCAGCTTGCCAGCCACTTCCTTTACAGGCAGGTGCTCGGTTACCAGCGCCACCCTCAGGTTTTCCGCATAAAGCAGCATCAGCACATCATTTGCATTGGCTACGCTTTTAAGAAAAGGCGTGTGACCGGTAAAGGCAAACCCGGGCGACTGCACATTTTTTTTATGGATCGGCGCCGTTACCAGGCCCTGGATATGGCCTTGCTGTAAAGCTTCGGCTGCTGCCATCAGGGAAATAACAGCATATTTGCCTCCCATCTCATTCAGCTGGCCTGGCGTGATCGAGAGCTCTTCCTCCCAGCAATTGAGAATGCTTATCTGCTTTGGGCTAAGCTTTGTAAAATCTTTGATGATCTGGTAATTGAAATGAGCTTCGGGTATCGATTTTTTATAGAAGTTGATCAGTTTGTTGGATGCGAATATTACTGGTGTGCAATGTTCACCTATCCTGTGGTCGGCAAAGGTTTTGATGATCAGCTCGGGGCCTATGCCGTTAATATCTCCGCAGGTAATGCCAATAACAGGTTTATGTGGATGCATAGCGAAATTTAAAGTGTAAATGTAGCAAATTGACTTTTCACGGCCCTACCTTATTGCGCTGGTATCAGTAAGCGTGTGGAGAAAGGCGATCAGCTGGCGCTGTTCTTTTTTGCTCAGGCCGAGCCGCTCTGCCGGCAGGGTTTGGGTTTCTGGCGCGATCTTCAGTCCGTTTCCACCACCCTTGTTGTAAAAATCCACTACTTCTTCCAGGGTGCCAAATATGCCGTTGTGCATATAGGGAGCCGTTAGTGTTATGTTGCGAAGGGTAGGGGTTTTAAAGGAAAACCTGTGTACGATGGCGCCGGTATGATTGAATTTGCCCTCATCCTGGTCAGGCACCGCAGGCTTTTGACCTGCAGATGCTGGCAGTCCAAGCACTTCGGATTCTGTTTCGGTATAGGCAGGCGGCACAAGGCCATTGAAGAGTGGCAGGAAATGACAGGTGGCGCATTTTGCCTTGCCTGTGAAAAGATTGAAGCCTTTCTGCTCGGAAGAGCTCATGGCAGAATAATTCCCTCTCATATAAAGATCAAAGCGCGAATTGAGGGCAACCAGCGATCGCACGTAGGAAGAAATGGCATTGGCTATGTTATAAGGCGAGACCGAGGGCTTGTCCTGCGGATAGGCTTTTTCAAACAGTTGCCTGTAAGCCTTGTCGGCTGCAAGGTCTTCAACGCTTTGGGACAGCGAGCCTTTCATTTCCTCTGTATTGTGCACTACATCGCTTAGCTGTGTCTCGAGCGTGAGAGACCTCGAATCGTAGAACTGCCTAGTTTGAAAGACAGAGTTCCAAAGTGTGGGCGTATTGCGAAGCAGGGGCTTGCCTTCTACCGAAACAGCCCTGGGCAGCCCGTCCGTAAAGGCCTTGGCCGGGTCGTGACATGAGCCGCAGCTTCGATCGCCGTTAGAGGACAGGCGCTCGTCATAAAAAAGCCTGCGTCCCAATTCAATCCGTTCTTTGGTAGGCCTGTATCTTTCATTTGGCGAGAAAAAGCCTATATCGAAAGCGGCGCTGTCAAAAATCGTCCCTGCCTGCTGCACCAATGCATAACGGCCGATGCTGGTAAGTCCGCCTGTTATGCGTACCTCCGCAAGCCATTTCGTGGCGGGGTTGGCATAGCGGCTGATAAATTCGAGCCGGTTGAATGTATTAAAATCCTGGCGGGCTTGCAATACCCTCAGACAATCGTCTAGTGCAGCCATCAGCCGTCCAAAGGCGGGCAGCCTTCCGTAGCCTTCCCGGTAGTAGCCAAGCAGTTCCCTGGTGGCCTTGATAGAAGCTTCCGCCTCGGGCAATGCGTGCAGCGAAACCGGGCAGTCCAATCCTGTCAGGCCAGTTGTGGCAACGCGGATCATAGCCGCATGCATGGCCTGCCATACCTGTTCAGCCGTAAATTGGTAGATCCGGTCCGGCTGGTTCCTTAGTCTTTTCAGTACCTCCTGCGCTATTTCGATCTCTTTGACCAGAAGAGCGGTGGATGGGGATTTTTGCCATAAGAGCTCTTCTATTACCTGGAAGCCATGAGGCTCTATGATATTCGAGGGGTTGTCTTCTTCCACTCTTTTTAAGGCAGGCCCATTCAGAAGCCGGGTTTCATAAGGATAAAAATGATCGGTGAGTACGGCCAGCTGCTTATAGGCAAGCCGGAGGTTCTTGAATTGATTTTGAAGGGTTCTTTTCCCTTCTTTCCTGTTAGCAAATGTTTCAAGGATTTGCAGCTCTTTCTCTACGGCATTGAGCTTTTCGAGAAAAAACCGGTCAATATCTGCGCTGGTATCAGTATTTTTTTTGAGCATATTGCTGCAGCATAACACGAGCAGCACCAGGATCGCCCCAACCCCCAGGGACTTGTGATAATTTATAATAGACAATTGAAAATCAATTTATTGATAAAAGCCTGCCGGGCGGCATAATGGGTTAAAGCTAGGAACTGGATATTAAAAATAAAAGCCCTCCATTCCCGTTCCGGCTGGTAAGGATTTGCATTTACAAGGAAAAACACTCATTTTAGCAAGGGGAAAACACCGATCCAAATCCAATCCAATGAAAACTAAAGCCCTGCTTAATCTTGCCTTTACCTGTTTTGTGTTTTTCTGCTTACCCGGTCTTTCTTCGGCACAAACAACACTCATTCCCTATAGCACCAGCTGGAAATATCTTGATAACAATACCCGTCCTGCGGGCTGGGAAACCACCGGTTTTAATGATGCCGCCTGGGCCTCCGGCAATGCAGAGTTGGGCTATGGCGATGCCGATGAAGCTACTACTGTTTCTTATGGTCCTGATGCCGCCAACAAATACGTGACCACCTATTTTAGAAAAAGCATTACGATAGCCGATATAAATGCCTACTCGAACTTTACCCTCAATGTGGAAAGAGATGATGGCTTTGTTGTTTATGTAAATGGTGTTGAAGTGGCGCGCGACAACATGCCCGCGGGAACACCGGCTCATGGAACATTTGCCAGCACCAATGTGGAGGATGCCATCGTCAGTGCAACGGTGCCTGCATCTGCCTTTGTAACCGGCACCAATGTAATAGCAGTTGAGGTTCATCAATCCAACGTGAGCAGCTCCGATCTGTCGTTTCGCCTTGAGCTGATCGGAAATGCAGCAGCTACCTCGCTCATTGCTTATGGGGGATCCTGGAAGTACCTGGTTACGCCTTCGGCTCCCGCAGCCACCTGGAAGGATGCCTCTTTCGACGATGCCTCCTGGTCTTCGGGCAATGCCGAGCTGGGGTATGGCGATGGTGGCGAGGCCACGGTGCTTGGTTACGGTTCTGATGTCAACAATAAGTATCCGACCACCTATTTTCGCCGCACATTCAATCTCGCCAGTCTGTCAGGCATTGGCTATTTTACTATCAATGCCATCCGCGACGATGGTATTGTGATCTATGTAAACGGCGTTGAGGTGGCGAGGGATAATATGCCCACAGGCACAATAAGCTATGGCAGCTTTGCATCAGCTGCTATTGGCGGCACTTCAGAAACCACGGCCGTGAGCTTTGTGGTCTCTCCCTCATATTTTGTTGCCGGAGCAAATACCATCGCGGTGGAGGTTCACCAGTCGGACGCTAGCAGCTCCGATCTTTCGTTCAACCTGCAGCTGCAATCCAACCCGCCTTCACCGGCCAGCATAACCAGGGGGCCCTATCTTCAAATGGGCAACGAAACTGGGATCACGATCCGCTGGCGAACCAATGTGCCTTCCGATTCAAAAGTGGATCTGGGTACGGCTGCCGGCGTCTACACGATATCTGCAACCGACAATGCCATGTCTACCGAGCACGAAGTGCGTGTCAACGGACTGAGCTCAGATACCAAATATTTTTACCAGGTCGGGTCTACCACCCAGGTGCTGGAAGGCAGCGCCAGTAATTTTTTCAGGACGGCGCCACCAGCCAATACTACGCGCCGGACGCGCTTTGCAGTATTCGGCGATTGCGGCCGTAATGACCTTTCTTACCGCTCGCTCTCGATCAGCCATTATCTTAGCTATCTTGCCGCGAATGGAGCAGATGCTGCCGATGCCTGGCTGCTCTTAGGCGATAATGCTTACAACGACGGAACCGATGCACAGTATACGAGCAATTTTTTCACGCCTTTCCAGGCAAATCTTTTAAAGAACCACAAGCTTTATCCTGCTCCCGGTAACCACGATTACTATTCGAGCACACAGGCTTCCCGAACCGGCGCCTATTACCAGAGCTTCACCATGCCAGCCAATGGCGAGTGCGGCGGTGTGGCTTCCGGTACCGAGGCTTACTACTCTTACGATATAGGAAATGTGCATTTCCTGTCGCTTGATTCTTATGGCACCGAAGCAGGAGCTACGCGTCTCTACGATACAACAGGGCCGCAGGTAACCTGGATCAAGGCCGACCTGGCTGCCAATACAAAAAAATGGGTCGTTGCTTACTGGCACCATCCTCCTTATACCATGGGCAGCCATAACTCCGACTCGGAGGGTGACCTGGCAAGCATCCGAAATAATTTTATACGCATCCTGGAACGCTATGGCGTGGATATGATACTCTGCGGCCACAGCCATGATTACGAGCGTTCCTACCTGCTTAATGGCCACTACGGCAACGAGGCAAGCTTTTCGACCGCAGCTCATGCCAAGAGTAGCTCTACCGGCAGATACGACGGCAGCTCCAACTCTTGTGCTTACACAACCACGAGTACCGAAATGAACCATGGTACTATCTATGTGGTGGCCGGTTCATCGGGCGCGGATGGCGGTGTGCAGAGCGGCTACCCGCACAATGCATTTCCTTTCTCGATCGATGATGGGGGCATGTTCTATTTCGAGGTGGAAGACAACCGCCTTGATGCGAAGTTCATCCGGCGGGATGGAACGATCGCAGACCGTTTCAGCATCATGCAGGATGTAAACCGCACGAACAATATCAATATCATCACGGGCAGCAGCGTTACGCTTACTGCTTCATGGATAGGGGATTACAGCTGGAGCAACGGTGCAACTACCCGGTCAGTAACAGTATCGCCCGGCGCAGGCCTTACGACCTATTCTGTTACCGATAACAGCGGCTCCGCCTGCATTACCGATGTATTCAACGTTACTGCTTCCGGTGTGCTCCCGGTAAGCCTGCTGAACTATGATGTAAAGCTGCGCGGCGATAAGGTACATATCAGCTGGTCTACCGGCAGCGAGGTAAATAACAAAGACTTTACAATCGAAAGATCGGCAGATGCAAGAAATTTTTCCCCCATCGGCGTAGTGCCCGGTAACGGGACCACATCGTCGGTTATAACATATTCATTCATCGACGGGCAGCCTTTGTATAAGGATAACTATTACAGGCTGAAGCAAAGAGACCGGGACGACCGTTTCTCTTACCTGCCGGTGAAAAAGATCTATTATAATTATTACGCTTTTAATATCGGGAAGGTTAACGCATCGAACGGCCAGCTGCTTGCAGAGCTGGAAATCGGTCGCGACGACGTGCTGCAGGTACAGGTCTTCGACCTGATAGGCAGAAAGCTGGTCGAGAGAAGGATGACCGTTGTTGCCGGCAAAAGCACCCTGGCGATGCCGCTGGGTAGCGGCAACTATATCATGCAGCTCACGAATGGGCAGGGAAGAACGATATCGAAGCGGATAGTGAACAATTAATCTGTCAATTCATACCTATGAAAAAAATACTGGCTGTATCTGCCTTATTATTAGCGGCATGTGGCTACCTGCAGGGACAGGTGTTAAGGTCGTTTACGCCACGGTATTCCAATGCCTCCGTGCGGGGTAATATTGTTTATGTGGCCAATAACTTCATCACGTCTTCGGGCGGTACCACCAATGAAGCTCCGCCAAACGGCACATCCACCAATAATGGAAGAACAGGCGTGAACATCGATATCGATGCCGCACCCGCCGGTACGAGCTATATCAGTACAGGCAGCAGCTGGAAATACCTCGACAACAATACCCGTCCTGCGGGCTGGGAAACCACCGGTTTTAACGATGCCGCCTGGGCCTCCGGCAATGCAGAGCTGGGCTATGGCGATGGCGATGAGGCCACAATCGTTTCTTTCGGTCCTGATGCAGCCAATAAATACGTAACCACTTATTTCAGGAGGACCGTCAACATAGCTAACCCGGCCGCTCACTATAGCTTCAGGATGGACCTGGAATGCGACGATGGCTTCGTGGTGTATGTGAACGGTGTGGAGGTTGGTCGTAACAATATGCCCGCAGGTGCCGTAGCTCATGCCACTTATGCATCGTCGGCCATCGAGGACCAGGTAACGGGTCTTACCATCCCGGTCTCTGCTTTTGTTGCCGGTAATAATGTAATAGCAGTTGAAGTGCACCAGGCCAATGCGGGAAGCTCAGACGTTTCTTTCAATCTTTCCCTGGCGGGTTCCAACGATGAAACTTTCAATTCCTCTTCTGCCAATCTCAATCTCAGCTCCTGTTCGCAAATACTTTGGGCAGGTCTTTACTGGGGTGCTACACAGGGGAGCAGCGGAACAAATACGAGCTGGATAACCGGCGAAAACACCGTAAAGTTCAAGGCGCCCGGTGCAACGGCCTATACAACCGTCACGGCTTCGCAGGTAGATTATCATAACAGTACCCTGGTCCCGGGACTGCCTCACACCGGCTACCGAAGCTTTGCCAATATTACTGCCCTGCTGAACAGCACCAGTGCAAATGGCACCTATACCGTAGCCAATATGACAAGTCCGGCGGGCCTCGTCAACACTTCCGGGGGATGGTGCATCGTTGTTGTATTCTCCAATCCTGCAGAGATACCGAGGAACCTTACCGTTTTTGATGGCTCAGCCATCATAGATGGTGGCAGTGCCGCCATGGATGTAAATCTTAGCGGCTTTCTCACACCGCCCACAGGGCCGGTCAGCTGCGAGCTTGGTGCGATCGTATTCGATGGGGACCGCGGATCGCAGGATGAGTTCTCGTTCAGGCAGTCGGGTGCAGGCAGCTTCACCAATCTTACGCCCAATGCAACGAGCAATACCAACGACATGTGGAACAGCACCATCACCTATAAAGGGGCTAATACAACCACGCGCCTGCCGGCGCATCAGAATACACATGGCTATGATGCCGACATACTGCTGCTTCCGAATACCAGCAATGCAGTGCTCGGCAATAACCAAACGGCAGCAACCGTAAGGTTCAGCTCTCCAAGCGAAAACTATTTTGTACAGGTGCTTACCACTTCCATATCAATCTACAATCCTTCATTCAACCTCGCCAAGTCATCAACCGATCTTAACGGGGGGCTGCTGGCGCCGGGTGATGTGCTGCGTTACCAGATCGACTATAGCAATGTGGGTAATGACAATAGTACGGCCACACATATCGTAGACAACATTCCTGGTAATACAAGTTATAAACCCGGAACGCTTGTAATGGACGGTATTCCCAAGACGGATGCGGCAGGCGATGATGAAGCAGAATACGATTTTGTCAATCACCGTGTAATATTCCGTATAGGTGCGGGTGCCAATGCAACGACCGGCGGCATCGTTACCAATAGCGGCGTTGGCAGCACCGGAGTGATCCGTTTCGATGTATTCATGCCTACTTCCTGCGCTATCATAGCCTGTTCAAATACAGTATCTAATTCAGCGCGGATCAATTATGCAGGACAGGCATCCGCGCAAATACTTTACGATTCGAGCGGCTATGTAGCAGGTGGTTGCTTTACAAGAGGACCGGTAACCAATACCATCAGTGGCTCCTGCATGCAGCCGGGCGATACCTCGATCGTTAACCTTTGCCCTTCGATAACCGTTACGATCCCGGCCGAAAAATATTCGGGCTACCGCTTTTACTCGGCCATACCTTTTGGCCCGGCTACGGAGGTCAATCCTGCCCTGCCTATCAATTCGACAAGGACCATTTTTGCCTTCTTCGACGGGCTGGCAACCTGTGATGATACAGTACTGATAAGGGTATTCGTGAACGCCTGTCCGGACATAGACGATGATAACGACGGCATCCCTGATTATGTGGAAGCCAATCTGCTGCTTGCTTTTATTGATCATGACAGTGACGGGATACCTAACTACGCCGATGCCAATTACCCAGGATTTGTCGATTATAACGCCGATGGCAACAACGATAATTTTGATCCCAGCGGCGATTCGGACAATGACGGCATCCCTAATTTTTCCGATGGCAATTTTCCTGGCTTTGCAGATGCGAACGGAGATGGCGTTAATGACAATTTTGACCAGGACCGCGATGGTATCCCCAATCACCTCGATCTTGACTCCGATAACGACGGTATACCCGATGTAGCCGAGAGCTTTGGTGTGGATACGAATGGCGATGGCCGCCTCGATAACTATTCCGATACCGATAATGATGGCTTTTCACAATTGGTGGACGCGAACAATACCGGTGTGGTCGGATCCGGTACCGGGCTGGGTGCTATTGATACCGATGGTGATGGCGTCCCCAACTTTCTCGACCTGGACAGCGATGGCGATGGTATTCCCGACGTTAAAGAAGTGTATGGAACAGATGCAAACGGAGATGGAAGGATAGATGGCTTTACAGACCTCGATGGCGACGGCTTGTCAGATACAGCCGATGGCGATGTGGGCAATGATGGTACTGCTGAAAATACAGCTTCCGCACTGCTGCCTACGGGCCCCGATGCCAACGGCGATGCCAGGTCTGACAGTTTCCCTTTCAAGAATCCGGATGGCGATGCCCGTCCCAATCCATATGAGCTGGACAGTGACGGTGATGGCATAGCCGATGTAACAGAAGGAGGATATGCCGATGCCAACCAGGATGGCAGTGCCGATGGTGCACTGAATAGCCATGGCTGGAGCGTATTGGTAAGTGGAGCACCTTCCGCCGTGCTCAGGAACAGGGACGGAACCGGACGCGCTGACGCCTATGATATCGATTCGGATGATGACGGCATCCCCGATAATGTGGAAGGGCAATCAACTCCATCCTACCAGCTGCCTTCAGGGTCTGATACGGATGGCGATGGCATTGACAATACTTATGATGATATTTCAGGTTTTGGCGGAAAGGGCATCACGCCTTTCAATATGGATGGTGATGGCTTCCCCGATTATCTTGACCTGGATACGGATGGTGATGGCATGATAGACAGGATCGAGGGCAACGACCTTAATTTCAACAGGCTGCCCGATGATAATGTAACCCTTACGGGCGCTGATACGGATGGCGATGGTCTTGATAACCGCTTCGACAACAACCATAGCTCACCGGAAGGCACCTCGGCCTATATGGGCAATAACGGAAGCACAACTGGTGATCCTACGCCCGGCAGTATTACGGTGGTTCAGAAATCCTGGGCTTCTGCTATCGACAGGGACTGGCGGAACGTGGACCATGTGCTCAGCATCGACTTCCTGAGCTTCCAGGCAATAAACACGAATAAGCAGGTATCCTTGAAATGGACCGTGGTATGCCACGAAGCGCTTTCCGCATTTACCATAGAACGGAGTGCAGACGGTGCCAACTTTACTCCCATACGAAGCATAAGCGGAGCCGCAAGATTGAACGAAGTACTTGAGTATACTGCGAGCGACGATATCAGTGCCATACATGTACCTAAAATATACTACCGTATAAAGGCCTTGAGCACATCCGGCAAAACGAGGTACAGCAGCACTGTATTTGTCTCTGCCGAAAAGCAGGTCTTTACCATCAGGCTTGCACCCAACCCGGTGAAGGATAAGATGCAGCTGATGATCAACACCGAGAAGCCGTTGGCAGCAAGCCTGCGCATCATCGATATGCAGGGAAGAACGGTTTATTCGAGGGCGGAAAAGCTTGCCCATGGCTCTAATTCTATTGCCGTGGATGTAAGCGCTAAGCTCTCTGCCGGACTGTACGTGCTGCAGCTCGATATGGGTGATGGAAACATTCACCAGGAGAAATTTACCATAGAGCGATAGCAGGCAAGAAGGTTTAAACGCCCACCGGAGGTATATATCAAAGTCGCTGAACAACAAATGCGCGAAACGTAAAAGCAATAAGAAAACGTCATCACTGACGTTTTTTTTCTTTTTTCTTTGAAGGCGGGGGCGGAGGTAAGCTTGTCGCCTGGGGTACTTCCTCGAGGATCTTTGTTCCTTCCTGGAGCACACCGGGCTCCGGTTTGGATAGTCCCACACCCATCCAGCCCTGGTGAACTATTGACCATAATATATCGGTGAAGGCAAGGTCCACGTATTGCCTGCCATCGTTCAGCTTCAGGACGCCATGTGCGATCATTGGAGAATTATCAGTGGCTGGAATACTGTCCAAGGTATAACTTTCCAGTTTGAGTGAATCCCAGCGAAGCTTCATATCATTCGCCGCATTGACCGCTTCACGAAAGTCATCAAGAAATTCGGCATGTGCTTTCTGCGCATAAGCAGAATCGCTTGACAGTCCCATTTCCCTGTTGAGCATTTCCTTATCCTCCGGGCGATGGACCGGGAACAATTGAGCGCTCAGGTCAATCATTTGCTGGCGATTGGGAAACAGCTTTACATAGGCCTGTTCATCCCTGAGCTTGAAGCTGCGGAATACTTTCTGTATCAGGGAGTCCAGGGATCGTTCCTGTGCCTGTGCTGCGATGGCGGAAAAAAAGAAGAGGCAAAATAATATCCGGTACTTCTTCATAAGCTTACATATTAGAAAGTATCTTTTCCTGTGCCTGCTTAAGCTCTTCCCCGCTCATTTTCAGCTTGGGCTGGGTGAAATTGAGGTCATTAGCGGAGTTGATGGGTATAAGGTGCATGTGGGCATGCGGAACCTCGATGCCGATAACGCTAATGCCGCAACGGTTACAGCGGAAGGCCTTTTCGATGGCCCTGGCAATGGGTTGGGCAAATACCAGCATCTCGGAGAGAATATCCGCGTCGAGATCAAAAAACTTATCCGTCTCTTTTTTGGGTATTACAAGCGTATGTCCCTCGCGCAGTGGCGATATATCGAGGAAGGCAAAGAACTTGTCGTTCTCTGCTATCTTATAAGAAGGAAGCTCGCCTGCGATGATCCTGGTAAAAATGCTCATGGCTGAAAGGATTTAGATCAGATTGAAATGTCTTCTACCTTGAACTTGATCACACCGGCCGGTGCGGTTACTTCTGCCACGTCTCCCACCTGTTTGCCAAGCAGGCCTTTGCCGATAGGGGAGGTCACGGAGATCTTACCTGCCTTGAGGTCGGCTTCCTTTTCGCTGACGATCTGGTAGGTTACTTCTTTTTTTGTGTTAAGGTTGATCACCTTTACCTTGGTAAGGATGGATACCTTGCTGGTATCTATGGTGGATTCGTCAACAATGCGAGCGGTGGCTATTTGTCCTTCCAGGGCGGCTATCTTGGCCTCGAGCATTCCCTGTGCTTCTTTTGCAGCATCATATTCTGCATTTTCCTTCAAATCGCCTTTTTCCCTGGCTTCTGCAATGGCCCTGGACGCTGCGGGGCGCTCAACACCTTTCATGTGCTGCAGCTCGGCCTTCATCTGCTCCAGGGTCTCTTTGGTCACGTACTGTATTCCGCTCATAATAAATAGGTTTAGTACAAAAGAAAAAAATAGCAACGCCCCGGTTATTTACCGAAGCGTTGCGTATCAGGTATTACAAATATAAAATTTTTATGGAAATGCGGTTCACAGCCCCAGCTTTTGCAGCAATACCTCTGCCATGCGCAGATAGGACTCGTGGCTGTAGCCGGCTATGTGCGGTGTGATGATCACATTGGGTTGATGCAGCAGGAAGTCAAGCTCTTTTTTTTGCTTATCTGTCAGCGTGTCAAATTTTTCATTTTCCAGCACGTCGAGCGCCGCTCCGGCAACCTGGCCCTGTTCCAGGGCCGCAATAAGGGCCGCAGTATCGGTAACACCACCACGGCAGGTGGTAATGAACCAGGGTTTTTTTGCCAGGCTATTGAAAAAACGGGTGTTGGCAAAATGTTTTGTCTCACCCGTCAGCGGAAGATGAAGACTTATTATCTCAGCTTCATGGCAAAGCTCTTCCAGGCTTGACTCCTTTACATAATCGTTGCTGAAACCTTGCTTGTATTTATCGTTGGCCAGCACCCTCAGGCCAAAAGGCTGAAGCAGCCTGGCAAATGCAGCGCCTGTATTGCCATAGCCAATGATGCCGACGGTTTTGCCGCTTAGCTCTGTTCCCCGGTTCTCGCCGCGCAGCCACTGGCCTTGCCTAACCTGGTCGAAGGACCGCGAAACATGGTTCATAAGATTGAGCAGAAGTGCAAGTGCATGCTCTCCAACGGCATTCCTGTTTCCTTCGGGTGTACTGATGCATTGAATGCCCTTTTCAGTCGCATAGGCTGCGTCGATAAGCTCCATGCCGCTGCCCAGCCTTCCGATCCAGGACAGCTTACCCGCCTTGTCGATCATATTTCGATCGATGGGAATCCGGGTGGTTACTACCAGTCCATTTGCCTCGCCAATGATGCTTTCGAGCGTAGCATAATCTATCGCAGGCTGGTAAACCAGCTCGTACCGGCTGAGCCTTTCTAACAGGTATGGATGTACGGGTGCGGTAATGATGATCTTTTTTTCTTTACTCATTTCATCTGAAAGCTTAGTTGTGCAAAATCGCCTACACTCAATTGCTCGGCGCGTTTATTGAATAGCGGTTGCTGAAGCACCTGGGCATCGAACAGTCCTTTACATGCGTTGCGCAGGGTTTTGCGGCGCTGTCCGAATGCTGTTTTAACAAGGTTAAAAAAAGCCTGCCTGCTTTTGAGCTCGGTTCTTTCTGCCTTTGGCAGCAGCCTCAGCACTCCGCTTTTTACTTTTGGAGGCGGCACAAAACTATTCTCATTTACATCAAAAAGATATTCCACGTCAAAATAAGCCTGGATCAGCACGCTGGTTACGCCGTATACTTTGTTTCCTTCGCCGGCAGCCACGCGCTGTGCCACTTCTTTCTGAAACATGCCGATCACTGCCTCTACCTGTCCTTCCCAGTCAAGTATCTTGAACAGGATCT
>DASTPZ010000020.1:0-35556 GCA_035761965.1 Flavisolibacter sp.
GTCATCTTTCTGCTGGCCAATCTCTTCTTTATGCTGCTGGTGATCTGGGTGATACATCTTTCCAATTTCTCGCTGGATCTTTTTCAAAAGCCCCTCGATATAACAAGACTGCTGGTGAGGATGGGGAATATCTACATTACCATACTGGCCTTATGCAGCTTTCAATTCTGGCTGGGGCTTTGCTTCAGGAACTTTATCATCCCCACGGCAGTAGGCTTCGCGCTTTGGCTTGCCGGCATGATGATGACCTTCGAATTCAAATCCAAGCTCATAGATTTCTTTCCCTACAGCTTTCAAACCTTTGCATTTATGCCGAACGCTCAATTGAAGATGACGCAGGTAGTCTGGACCTCTCTGGGCTATACCGCGCTTTTCCTGCTGCTGGGTTTCCTTGATTTCAGGAGGAGAAGGCTGGCCGCCTGATCGTGCCTGCAGTTGAAAGCATTGAGCAACCGGCTCATTTATTCCTGACAATGGAACTGGCATCTAACCGCCTTGGCTGCCTCATGCAGCTGAACGGGCCACAGGCATTAAGCTCACCGGGAATGATGCCGGAATATTGGATGAAAGCGATGCAGGGCATCTATTGCCGAAGCCTGCGTAGGACCAGGGCTTTATTTGACTACCTGTTTCTTTTGGCTGTCAGAATCAACCTGCTGCAGGCTTGAAATTCCCTTTCCCCGGAGGTAAAGGCTGATCCTTTGTGGCATCATTTATAGCAGTCTATCCTATCTCATTCAATATCTCCTCCAGCTTTTCGGGCATGGAGAAAAAAGGCGAGTGGCCACTCGGAAGCCTGTAGATTTTTTTACAGGGCATATTTGTCGACAGGAATGTTTTATCCAGGTCCTTGCTTTCCCTGCAAAGAATATAGTATTTCGGTATGGCCCCATACACTTCATCGGTTAAGCGAAGCGGGGTCGCCAGGGGTGCAACCGGTTCTTTTGACATCCGGGCCAGGGCAAACTGCGTTTCCTCTTCGGGACAATCGTGGTAGAAAAGCCATCCGGCAAGCCCGGGATTTATAGTATTGGTTTTGTGATCTTCGGAAAGGATGATGTTCTCTACGAGAGAAGGCTCGCTCAGGCTATTTGCCGGCAGTTGCCTTAGCGTAGCCTCCACCAATGAGAACAGGGTCTCGCCATCCCTGGGAAGAAACGCGTCGAGATAGACCAGCGCAGATATCTTTTTGCCACCAAGCTTCTCCGCTACCTGTGAAATAACGATGCCCGACATAGAATGCCCGACAAGAATGACTGATTCATCCTGGCTGCTGATGCATTTCGCAACCTTGTTCACATAATCATCGAGGCTGATATCTTCAACGTTCGCCGAATCGTTCCCATGCCCCGGCAGATCAACCGCTATTGCTTTGTGGCCCCTTACCTGCATCAAAGGCGTTAGCTTGTTCCAGCACCAGGCACCATGCCAGGCACCGTGAACCAGCACATAAGTTTTACCGGATTGAAGAACAGTACTGCCATTGGCATGGTCTCTTCCGGCCTGAACCATTAGATCGGTAAGCTGGCGAAACGCGGCGCTTTCACTGACCTGGTTTGTTTCCATATCTGTTATTGTTGTATGCATAAATTTTTGCCCGTTTGCGATCTGGAGGCAGTCGGCTTGGTGCCGCAGGATATAAGCAGTAAAACCTGGCATACTGCATTCCTTTATCCATGACCAATCGCACATTGCAAAAATGCTCTTGAAGTTGACCTTGTACAATCCCCAATCCCGGTTAGCCAATAACCCGTTTAACCCTGACCATTGTAAAAGGCCCGACGTGCATGCTGTTCGTGATGGGTTTTGCACCCAAATTGGCTGAACCGGGCCGTTTACCGGTGCAGGGATGTTTTCGACATCCTGATACAATTATCAATAACCGATTTTTGCTATTTTACAGTGCCTGTTAGCCCTGGATCGATAGATGAACAGCAGCACTGAGCCAATCTGTTAACTGGCGGTTATTAACCATAGGCCACGCTTCGTCAAAGACCCATTCAATAATCACAACACCAGGAGTTTATGAAACTGATTCTTGTTACAATCATCACAATGATATCTACCTGCATCGCAGCCCAGGAGGTCAGGAATCAAACGATCGCTGCTGGTCCTGCATTGCAGGCTGCTGTCGACTCCTATTTTGTACGCCGAATGTTCTACACACCATCGGCGGCGATGACTGCCGGTCATCACCAGTTCAATCACCTTTTATACCCGGTATTCGCCCGGAGCCACCAGAGCCGCTTGCAAAGTCTCAACCGACAAACCGAAGCAGAATTAAAGCTCATTGATCGCAGCCGGCTATCTGCTGACGACCGCCTCACCTACGACATCCTGCTATGGAAAGCAGCCAACGATGAGAACCTTGTATCCCCTTTGCAGGAGTACTTCCCTTTCAATCCCATCGCAGGCCGTCACCTGCAGATAGCGCAGTGGGGAACAGGCACCTATCAACAGCCTTTTAGCACTGTAGCCGATTATGAGGCCTGGCTGGGCCGGGTCGCGTCTTTTTCGGCCTGGGCCGATAGCGCCATAATTTGTTTCCGCAGGGGATTGGAGGCTGGCATCACCCTTCCGAAACTCGAGGTGCAGAAGCTTATTGCTCAACTGGCCGCATTTATCAAAACACCGGTGGAACAAAGCGCATTTTATGGGCCGGTGCGCCTGCTGCCTGCATCATTCAGCCAGGCAGACAGGCAAAGACTTACACAGGCCTATATCGAAGCCATTCAATCCATCATCCATCCCACCTACCAAAAACTTGTTGATTTTTTACAGGCCGAGTACTTGCCGGCTGCCCGTCCAACAGCTGCCCTCGGCAACCTGCCAGGGGGAGCCGATCATCTTCGCCGCCTGGTAACGCTCGAAATAACTACCGAGGTCGACCTCGATTCCGTTTATGCCTACGGGCTCCGAGAAATAAGCCGCATCGAACGGGAAATGAATGAAACGCTAAAAGCTATTGGCTTCAACGGCAGCCTTCAGGCCTACCTGGCAGATGCACAATCGAACCCGCAGAGCTTCCCTTACCAAACCGGCGAAGAGATAGCAACTGCTTACCGGCAAATACAGAACAGGGTGCAGCCTATGCTAAGCAGGTATTTCATCCGCTTTCCACAAACTCAATTTGAAATAGCTGCTGTGCCCAACCGGCCTAGCGGTTATACAACTGCGAGCTACCGGGCAGGCAATCCCCTTAACAAAACACCGGGCACTATGCTGGTATTTGCCTCTGAGCCCCGCCGGGTACGTACCGTTACCGAGGGCAGCCTTCTGCAGATGTTGGCAGGCCAGCACCAGCAAAAGATGATCCAGGCGGAAAATCTAACCCTGCCGCTTTTCCGGCGCACAGGTTCTTATCCGGGTTTTGAATATGGATGGTCTTTTTACATAGCGGGACTTGCAGAAGAAATGGGGTTTTATGATACCCCCAAAAAGCGCATGGATTTTCTACAGGCCCAGATGGTACAGGCCCTCCGCCTGGTAGTACCCTATAACCTGCACCTCAAGGGATGGACGCCAGAGCAAGCAAAAAAATATATCCTGCAATACACAGCTATGACCGAAGAGCTCTTGACCACCGAACTGGACTTTTATGTTTCGCTGCCTGCCCGTGCCTATAGCCTGAAACTCGGAGGCCTGAAGTTCTGGGAGATCCGCCGTCGCTGCGAAAAGATACTTGGCAAAGATTTCAACATAGCTTCTTTTCATGATGAGCTGCTCAGAGATGGAGCAATGCCATTGGTGGTGCTGGAAAAAAAGATGGAGGACTGGGCAAGAAAAAACAGAAAGGTTCACAAATGAAAGAAGCTCCGGGACTGATGAATGCAAAAGCATTCACTCCCGGAGCTGATTTAAATAGGAACAGTGAGTTATCTGGTCATGCCACCAGCGATGGCTTCGGCTGAAAACCTGTCAGGGCATGGTATACATTCAAATGGATTCGAGATAGGAAAGAAACAATATTCCTCACGCCCGGTGATCAAAATGTATACAGCTATTGCACGATCACCCGTTGTGTAATATCCCTGTTGGCCCTCAGAACCAGCGTATAAGTACCCGCGGGCAAGCCGGCGATCTTGACTGCTTGTCCGGGCATGAGAGCCATCTGCCTCACTGCTTTGCCAAGGGCATCATAGATGAGCAGCTCATCCCTGGTGCTGCTTTCCAGGCTTACCCAGAACTCCCTGGGTGCCGGTATGGGCCAGGCTTTCAGGGCCATAGCACTCGCCTCACCCTGCACAAGTCTTACGGTTGAATAAGCAAACCGGCCATCGATGTCTTCCTGCTTCAGGCGATAGTAGGTTTTGTCGGAATAGGTGTTGGTATCGGTGGCAGCATATTGCAGCGGCAGATCACTATTGCCATTCATAGCACGGCTGTTGACAAAACGTATCGCAGCAAAGCCGCTTTCATTTTCCTTCTTTCTTTCGATGAGGAATCCCTTGTTGCCTATCTCCTGGATCGTTTTCCAATCGAGCTGTACATGCTGGCGGCTTGTTCGTTTGGCATTGAACTCGAGCCCGATAACAGGAAGCGGTCCGTTGGATGCAAGCGACATCGGCTGAAGCAGTCCCTGGGTCAGGATAAGACCCGAGCCAATCGTAGTGGTAGCCATTTCGCCCAGGTTGAATTCGAAGGATATATTGTTGACTGAACCCCTGGCTTCACTGCTATTGAGCACAGCTGTTGTAACAAGCTGGGCGCCTGCACCACCTGCCCAAACAGTTAGAAGGGTGATAAATAGTATTCTTTTCATGTTGATTTTTTTGGTTCACCGGCAAGCCGGGATAAAAGCAGGTATTGCCTTTGTGCATTAATTTCTCATAACAAGATGCCCGGAGAACCAGGTCTGTGAAGGCGCACCGTAAATAACACTGTTCTGGACTGCCGAACTTGATACGAGAAGGACCTCTACCCATACGGCATCATTGGGCTCCAGGCGGTAGTCTACCGCTATGCTACCATTAACGCTGGATGCCAGGGTCAAGACGGTTCCGTTTCTCAGCAATTTGATTGAAAGGTTTTCCTGGTACTCATCCGTATTGTTGTCCCATGATCCGACGCTTGCATTCAAATGGTAGATACCCCGCACGGTTGGAAAGAAAAAGGAGTTCTGCGCGTCGTAGTTATTGCCTTCATTATACCTCGCGTTAGCATTGAACATGACTTTCTTTGGTACATCCTTTTGAACCCACTGGATGACATCGTCATTTACCAGGCCGGATGCGCGGAAGGCAATGGCATTCGGTACCTGCCAGCTGGCATTGCCATTGGCATCGCTGGTAAGCACCTTACCTTCTGCCGGTGCCTGGCCCGCACCGCTGATCTTGAGCCTGCCGTCCACTTCAAGGGCCAAGCCCGAGTTTGTCATGTGTTTGGCCCTGATAGCAGTTGAATTACCACTGGCCTCGCTCAATACACCTATCTGGCCTGATGCATTTACGCCCGCCTGCGCGTAGACTCCTGCCTTGCCCGAAGAAGAGCTCTCACCTACTACTCCATGATTGTTCAGGGAACTACCTATGATGCCGAAACCACTGCCGGACTTACCCCTTACTCCTGTGCCGCCGATCGTCTCTCCTAATACGCCATTACCTGCAGTATTCCCCGATCCCGCATATCCCCTGACCCCACTGCCTCCACTGGTATTGTTTGTGCCTGATACACCTGCCTGTGATCCGGAATTACTAAATCCATGCACACCGCTGCTATTTTCCGAAACTCCAACCATACCAAATCCATTTATGCTCTCAGCCCTGATAGCCTCATTTGAACCGATCGAGACATTTTTTATAATGAATGCACCCTTATTGTAAGGATTGGTATTTACGACCGTATCGAAAGGAAAGCTCAGCTGCCTTGCCTGCAAGCTGTTGATAGCAAAGGGCACGCTCATCATCTGCGTTGTGCCGAGATCCGTAAAATTGGCCTGGCCTGAAAGCTTGATCTCGGTCTGAAGGAATTTCGAACCTGCATTCCAATCGATGGAGGCGAAGCTGCCCTGTACATTGGTAGCACCTGCACTTCCGATCACTATATTAAATAAGCCAAATGCATTGGTATTTACCGAACGCTGTTCGCTGTATTCCACTGTGCCCTGTGGCGTTCCTGACCGTACCGACAGGCGTACGGTGATGGACTGGCTGCCATAAGGCGCGCCACCCTGGCTGCGGGCCACGCCCTGGTAGTTAATGCCCTGCGGCGCCTGGGCATAAGATGAACAAGCCGCGATCAAAATAACAAAAAGCGTGTAGACTGATTTCATAACTGGTTCGTTTTTTTATCGACCCAAAATTCGAAACCAGTAAGGCCCTCCAAAAATGAGAGTCATCCAATGGTAGGATCCATAGCCTCAAGCGCACAAAACCAGTCATCGAAGCGTAAACCGCCGACAGCATTCATTTGTATGCGCTTCTCTCCTCATTACTCCATCATCAGCCGGGAGCGGCATATCTCCCTTTTTATTCTCTGCCTTTCGACCTGCACCATCCTTTCCATCAGAACTGTATGCGGTAAAGCACATCGGGGAAAAAGCCAACCTGGTTCACCTCTCCCACGGTGCCATAGAGCGGGTTGTAACGGCGTAAAAAAATGTTCTCCCGGTTGGTGACATTCTGCAGGTCGAGGTAGAATGTCTGGCTCAGCTTGCGCTTTTTGCTGTTGATCCTAAAGCCGAATTTGGTATCCAGCCGCAGGTAAGGGTCGAGCCTTTCGCTGTTATATCTTGTTTCGTCGAGGACTTCTTTTCGCTGGACCATGGATTGCGCCACATCGACCGGTGTCGCATACCTGCCTCCTATGGTGGAGAAACGAATGTCAAATGTAAACGCGCTGCTGCTGCCTACTGCCCACTCCCGGCCAGCCAGCAGGTTGGCTACATAACCGTAGTTGAAGGTGCTGTTCCGCTTTACACCATCGCTTCCCTCGTATTTGCTGTCAAAAAGCGAGGTGCTGGCCAGCAAATAAAAGCCCTTGCTTAAAAACCTTTCAACGGTCAGCTCTACGCCCGTATTGGTGCCTGTACCCCTATTCACCAAGCCTGCTTTCTCGGGGAAAGTAAAATCGCTGCCGGCATTCAGCAGGCTGAACCCGCTGGCTTTTTCTTCAACCGGTATATCAAAGAGAGATTGATGATAGCCTTCTAGTTTTATACGCCAGTCGGGTGCGAAACGGCTTTCATACCCGATAACAAAATGGTGTGCCTTACTGAAATCAAGCCTGCGATTACGCTGGTCTATGCCTGAGGATGATTGTTTTTCGTAGAGGTAAACCGGCAGCGGCTGCAGCTGGCCGTGCAGGCCATAGCCAAGGCTGACTGTGTTTTTTGCATTCAGCTGGTAGGTAACCGAGGCCCTTGGTTCAAGCATCGACCTGTCGTTGAATGTAAATACCATTCCATGCAAACCGGCAACAACCGTAAGTTTTTCCGAAGGCTTATACCGTCCCTGTCCAAAATACTGAAGCAGTAAAAAATTGTCATCGAAATCCCGCAGCTTTTCAAACGCGGCCGTCTCGGGTTTGCCTTCGCGGTCCAGGGCAGTGGTATTCAAACCAGTGCCTTCGCCGGTTAGCCCGGCCCGCCAGGACAAGGAAGGAGATACTTTTTTATTAAGAAGGGTCGAGAAGCGAAGCATGTTCTGCTTATCGTTTACCTGCGTGATCTGCCAGCGCTTTTGATAGGGAGGCACCGGCAGCTCGTACTGGTAGCTCTCGAAATCCGTGCTGGTATTGCCATAGGAGATCACCGTACGCAGGTAGGCCTTTGCGCCCAGGTCCACCGTATGCTTTGCTCCAAACAGGAAAAGCCTGCTCCTGACATAGGTATCCTGGTCTTTGCGGCTGTAGAAATCCGTTGTATCGATCTCGCTGCCAATGAAATCAATACTGCTTATACCGCCCATTCCAAACAGGGAGAACCTTCCTGCCTTTGATGCCGCAAACTGGATATTGTAGACCCAGTCCTGGTAGCTGGGAACAGCCTGTGTTCCTATATCGAAGCCCAGCGACTGCCCAATGCGTGCAAAAGAATAACGGTAGCCCACAAGGTAGGAGCCTCCATTCTTCCTGCCGCTCAAGGGACCCTCCAGCATTGCCTCCAGGCCGCTGAACAAATTCAGCTGCACTGTTCTTTCGTGGGTTTGCGCATTGCCCGCCCGGAAATTGATATCAAAAACTGCCGCAAGGGCATTGCCATATTCGGCGGGGAAAGCCCCGGTATAAAAATCCGAGGTCTTCAATGCATTTGTGTTCAGGGCAGATACCGGTCCGCCGGTCGTGCCCAGGGTTGAAAAATGGTTTGGATTGGGCGCGGGCAGTCCTTCAATCCGCCATAAAACTCCCGCCGGGGAATTACCCCTTACAACGATATCGTTCCTGCTGTCGTTGTTAGATACCACACCGGCATAATTGCTCACCAGCTTGCTCGGGTCGTTCCGTCCGCCCGCGTACCGCGTTATCTCTTCAACAGTAAAGCTGCGGGCACTGCTGCCTGCAAATTCATTGGCCACCGCTCCTTTTTTTGCCTTACCGACCTTCACAACCACCTCGTCGAGCGTCCCGACCTTTTGTTCCATCGACACTTCCAGCACTACCTCTTTGCCAGTCGTTACCAGCAATTCGGGGATGGAAGCCGGCTGGTAACCGATGGCGGAAAATACAAGCCGGATGCGCCCGGCAGGTACGCCCTTCAACTCGAAAGCGCCGCTTTCGCTGGTTATGGCAGAAAGACCGGTGCCCTCTACCTGGACCGAAACACCGCTTAAGGGCTTCTGGCTGATCTTATCTGAGACAATGCCTTTAACGGTCTGGGTAAGGCTTTGCGCCTGCATTACGAAGACGGCCGATATCAGGCAGAAGAGTGCTAAGAGCTTTTTCATGTTCCGAAGTTTATGGGCACAAAACTTAAAATAGAAAAGCTCTTATCGGTTGACATTTGTTAAGATGCTGGAAACGATCTCATTACTTAACATTTATCAATAAGCGATGAATAAGGAAAACCAAGAATTACCCGACCCTCACGGTCATCTTCCGCCGCAGACGGCTGAGGTGCTCCGGCGTTATGCCGATGTAGGAAGCGATCATGTATTGAGGCACCCGCTGAACGATAAAAGGCTGGCTCTCCAATACGCGCCTGTATCTTTCTTCGGGACTTAAAATAAGAAGCATTTTCTTTTGCGAGCTTACCATCAGGAACAGCATCTCCGCCACCTTCCGCCCGAATATCTGGAACACCGGCATTTCCTTATAAAGCGCCTGCATGCTCTCGTAAGAAAGACTGATCAGCTCACAATCTTCCAAGGCATCGATATTACCTGCAGAGGGCTGTTGTGTAAGAAAGCTGTCGTATTGTGCGAGGTAATTGCCTTCGGGCACAAAGCCTACCGATACTTCCTTACCCTCGACAAGGTAGAACATCCGGAGCAGGCCTTTGTTGATAAAGCTTACCTGCCTGCATATGTCCCCGGCCCTGGTAAGCAGCTCGCCTTTTTTTAAATGCTGAACGGTTAGCTTTTGCTGCAGCCGGTCCCACTCGGCATCCGTGATCTGTGGAATCTGACTCCTGTAATATGCTTTGATCTGTGCAAACATCCTCAAGACTTTTATGGCAGGTTCAACTATTCGTCTAATTTAGGCATTAGTCTGAAAATATAGCAGGCTACCGGAAGCTTGTTCCAGGCCCGGGATGAATCTGCATCGATACGCCGACCGTTCACCCGTCGAACCCGCGGCCTTTTCTTTGTTATTGACCTGAACATTTTTGCGGGCGGTTTGTTCTGCCGCTATGTCAACCTTTTTTATCGTTGGAGGCTCCTCGGGCATAGGTCAGCAGCTTGCCAGGCAGCTGGCGGCGGACGGTCACCGGGTGATCGCCACCTATTGCAACCGCAAGCCGGTTGAGGCGATTCAAAATATCGAATATCATTTTCTCGATGTGATGCAGGAAGAGCTTGATCTTTCCTTCCTGCCCGGCAGCATAGACGGACTCGCCTATCTTCCCGGCACCATCCAGCTCAAGCCTTTTCAACGTTTATCCGGCGCCGATTTCCTGCGCGATTATCAATTGCAGTGCCTGGGGGCCGTGAAAGTGCTGCAACGTTCTGTGTCAGCCTTAAAGGCTTCCGGCAATGCTTCCGTGGTATTGTACTCAACAGTTGCTGTGCAGACTGGCTTTCCTTTTCACAGCATGATCTCTGCTTCCAAAGGAGCGGTAGAAGGACTGGCGAGGGCCCTGGCTGCCGAGCTGGCCCCCAATATCCGTGTCAATTGTGTAGCGCCATCGCTGGTTGATACCCCGCTGGCCGCTCAAATACTGAGCACCGAAGAAAAGCGCGAAGCTTCTGCGCAACGCCATCCGCTCAAAAGGGTTGGTCGCACGGAAGACATTGCCAATATTTCTGCCTTCCTGCTTTCCGGCAAATCGGGCTGGATCACAGGACAGGTCATTCATACCGATGGCGGAATGTCGTCCTTGAAAGCCTGATGAACGCATGAAGCAGGAAGACATCGACCGGATCATAGAGATGGCTTGGGAAGATCGCACTCCTTTCGAAGCCATATTCGCCCAGTTCGGGCTAAACGAATCTGGCGTGATCCGGCTGATGCGGCAGCAACTGAAGCGCAGCAGCTTCAACCTCTGGCGCAAGCGCGTGAACAGCGGGATCAGCCAGAAACACCTGCGGTTCCGCCCTGCGGAGGTCAATCGATTCAAATGCAGCCGCCAGCGAACGATCAGCCTCAACAAGATCAGCAAAAGATGAAAGGAGTAAAAAAATCCCACCTGCCTCAAAAGATCTGTGCCAGCTGCAACCGGCCCTTTACCTGGCGCAAGAAGTGGGAGAAGGTATGGGATGAGGTAAAATATTGCAGCGAACGTTGCAGGAAGAATAAACCGGGCTAAAAAGAAGATAGCATCACATCATTACCCGCTTCATCCGGCCAAGACCACATTATGGTCATTACAAAAATTTTTTCATGACCGCCATCAGCCTTGTTTTTCCTCACCAGCTTTTCCTGCAGCACCCGGCCCTGCGAAAAGACAGGCCTGTTTACCTTATCGAAGAAGCGCTCTTCTTCGATCAATACATCTTTCATAAAAAAAAGCTCGTTTTTCACCGGGCCTCGATGAAATACTATGCAGACCATCTGAAAAAACAAGGATACAAGGTCGTATATATTGAGGCAGCCAGCCGCGCCAACGCCATCTCACAAATCGTTGCAGACCTGCCCGTTTCTGTAAAGGAGCTGCACCTGGCCGAGGTTACGGACGACTGGCTTCAAAGAAGGCTGACAAAGGCCGCAGGCAAAAAAGAACTCAGGCTTGTCATTCACCGGACACCTGCATTTTTAAATACGGTGGAAGAAGCTTCGGCTTTCTTCGATGGCCGCAAAAGCTATTTTCAAACAGACTTCTATATTCATCAGCGGAAAACAAGAAAGATCCTGCTCGATGCCAGGGGTGGTCCGCTCGGAGGCAAATGGAGCTTCGACAGCGAGAACCGGCTGCGGTTCCCCAAAGGACAGCGGGCACCTTTGTTCGACCTGCCGAAAGCCGGCAAATTCTCTACGGAGGCCAGCGTATATATAGAAAAGAACTATGCCGGCAATTACGGCGATGTGCTGCCCCCATTCGGAAAGCGCGAAGCATTTTACCCGGTTACACATGCGGAGGCCGATGCCTGGCTCACGCAATTCCTGCAGCAGCGCTTCAAGCTTTTTGGAGCTTATGAAGATGCCATGGTAGCGGGAGAAGGCTTGCTTCATCACTCTTTGCTGTCGCCCCTGCTCAATGCCGGTCTGCTCCTGCCTTCGGAAGTGCTGGAGAAGATAATTGATGCGGCCATCGAATACGAGGTGCCGCTCAATTCACTAGAAGGCCTTGTTCGCCAGGTAATGGGCTGGCGGGAGTTCATCCGCATTGTTTATGAGCGCGAAGGAGCCCGGCAGCGGACGAGGAATTACTGGGGCTTCAACAGGCGCATTCCCCCTTCCTTCTGGAAGGGATGTACCGGCCTTCAACCTGTTGACACGGTCGTTTCAAAGCTGCTCGAAAACAGCTATGCGCACCATATCGAAAGACTGATGGTGATGGGCAATATCATGCTGCTTTGCGAATTTCATCCAGATGATGTTTACCGATGGTTCATGGAGCTGTTCATCGATGCCTACGACTGGGTGATGGTTCCGAACACCTATGGCATGACCCAATTTGCCGATGGCGGCCTGATGATGACCAAGCCTTATATCAGCGGCAGCAACTACCTGATGAAGATGGGCAATTGGGAGAAAGGCGACTGGCAGCAAACCTGGGATGCCCTGTTCTGGCGCTTTATGGCTGTTCATAAGGATTTCTTTATGCAAAATCCAAGACTGGGACTCCTGCTTAAAACCTGGGATAAAATGGCCCCTGCAAAACAAAAAGAAATGCTTGCCAGGGCAGAGGGATATTTGGCAAGCCTGGACTGAGGAGAACAAAGCCCCGCCTCAAGCGGCGATCAGGAAAGGGCCTGGGGTGATGGAGGTCCGCCGGCAGGTTTGGAGCCATCCTCGGGAAGCGGTATGAAAACGCTATTGTCGTTTGGCGGCAGCTCTATGCGCCCGGCCTTCCAGTCAGCCTTCGCCTGCTCGATACGCTCGCGGCGCGATGAAACAAAATTCCACCAAATGAAGCGGTCTCCCAGGGACTCTCCGCCAAGCAGCATGATCGTTGTTTTTTCCATCGCCACGATCACCGGGTCAATGCCAGGTGTGAACACCAGCAGCTGCCCTTGTGAATACCGCTGTGCGCCAACTTCTATCATTCCTTTAGCTATATAGATACCCCGTTCGTGGTGTTCCTTTGGCAATCCAAATCTTACCCCTGCCTCCAGCACCACGTGCAGGTAAAACAAGGGTGAATGCGTTCGCACATCGCTCTTTAGCCCATAAGCATTCCCTGCTATCAGCCGCATCCATACACCCTTATCGGTAAACACCGGAAGCTGGTGGGGCTGGTAGTTATCGAATGAAGGCGCAGCTTCTTCGTCGGCAACCGGCAGTGCTACCCAGGTCTGTATCATTTCGAGACCGCCGGCGAGGGCCGAGGGGTCTTCGAACCGCTCCGAATGTGCTATTCCTCTTCCCGCGGTCATCCAGTTTACCTCGCCGGGTCTTATAACCTGCTCTACACCGAGGCTATCGCGATGGGTGACCTGTCCACCAAAAAGATAACTAACCGTAGACAGCCCGATATGCGGATGAGGAAGCACATCCATGGCAGGAAGCCCGGCCGGGGCGGTATTGACAGGTCCGGCGTGATCCATGAAAATAAAAGGCCCTACCATGCGCCTGAGCCGGAAGGGTAGGATACGCCCCACTGTTAAGCCGTTACCCAGCGATGTTTGACGGGATTGAATGACAATATCCAGCATGACTGATGTTTTACCAGCGAAAACCGCTCAAAAGTTAAGGAGTTTTGCCGGTTCCAAAGAAGCCTGTCAACACTTGGGAGATAGTTTTATTTTATTACCTGTCCACGGTAGAGTAATAAACCCTCATTGTCATAAAAATAAAAATTGGCTTTGTGCGCATAGAGGGTCATTACAAGAAAACCAGGTGATGACCTTGCAAACCTGCTGTAAAAATGAGGACGAAGCGGAGTGCTTTCGGATCCGCCTCCTGATACGAGGTAGGCCATGCGTTCTTTTCTCCTCGCGAGGTATTGCAGGCTATGGTCATGTCCCGAGAGGTAAAAATCCGTCCCACCACCGGAAATCGCCGGCTTCAGGCGATGAATAAGATCAAGCGTGTTGCCGTGGGCACCTGCCGAATAAATAGGGTGATGGCCGATTACGATCTTCCATTTATCCTTTGAAGCAGCAAGGGTTTGGCGAAGCCAGGAAAGCTGGGCTGCCGTATCCTGCTTGCTGAGATCGGCCATGCCGCGGTCATGATAATCTTCAATTAACGGCGAGGTATCTGTAAACAGGAACAGTATGGCACTGCCCGCATCGATCTCTTTTCTGAGCGCATAATACCTTGAGGGCATTCGCCAACGCCGGCCCCGTATTGAATAAGCAAGCTGGGCCTGCGGATTTCCTTCATAATCGTGGTTGCCAAGAACCGCGTACCAGTCTACCTGGTGACCCTCCCCATCGTATATTTTCTCAAAAGAAGATTGCCAGTGTGCATCGGCTGTGTCTCTCACGCCCGATGGATAAAAATTGTCGCCGGTAGAAATAATGAATGAGGTCCTGTGCCGGAGTCCGCACCTGTTCATAGCCTCAGCAACCTGCTTTTGATACTCTCCTCCCTGCTTGCCCCAGTCGCCTACTACCAGGAAGCTCACCGAATCCTTTCCTGCCTCAGCCCCATCCTGGGTGGCCTCGGCGGAAAGAGATTTCCACTGGCAGGAAGTCAGTTGCAGATAGCAAAAAAGCACAAGCAGGAAATATCCTGCGTGCGTGCAATAATTGTCAGGCTTCATGTTAAGGAGCAATTAGTACTGCCTTACAGCAAATGGCAGACCAGCGCGGCAGTACCTTGGCTTGTTAACCTAAAGTTTCCTTCATCCATTTCTTTACCAGCTGTGTCAACGCCTGTTTTTTCGACGACAGTTCATCTTCACTATAGATCTTGACCACAGCCCGGTCAGCCGACAGCCATTCCAGCAATCCCGATCCGTCTTCGAACACAAACGAGCCCGCATCCTTTACCTTGGCGCCCCGGTGAAATATGAGCAGGAAATGATCTGAGGGGCGCAGGTTGAAAGTGATCCTGTCATCCCCGTTCATGCAGAAGCTGGGGGCATTCCATTTGATATGCTCGGTGATGGTCTTATCCGCAGCAAGGATGAGCGACCTTGTTGCTGCGATCGCTCCCTTCATAGGATGATTGAGCTTCGACATGAATTCTGCTACACTGCTTTTTGCTCCTGCCATGCGGGTAGATTTATGGGTATTTCTTAAAAGCCAATGATCTGTGACCTACCATTTAGGGATCTCCAGGTCGTCTTTGGAAGGAAGCTTTGGAAAGGGTGCATGAGGCTCGCGCTGGTACCAGAACACAACGGAAGAAATATCCGATTTCTGCGGGTAATAGCGCCAGTCGTGCCTCCAGCCAAGATCCTGGATAGTGATCCTCAGGTCCTTTTCAAAACGGATGGGGTCCAGGATATGCCAGCGATACATACCGAATGCCTGCTGCGAAAGGTAGAGGCCGTTGGGACGGATTACCTGGTGCAGCCCTGCATATGCGGTGGAGAACTCCTGATATTGTTTTGTTTTCTGGTTCTCGAAATTGTAGGAGCCGCAGAAATAATCTTCCGTGCCTGTGCCATTGATGGTAGGATACTGGGTATCGCCGTCCATAAAGAACTTGATCTCACCTTCGCCCCACCAGGCATTGTTGTTTACATTCCAGGCCATATAGGTTCCCACATAATGCCCCTTGCCCTTGATGCCGTCGATAAGTGTATGCGTGGAGTTGACGGTGGGATTGGACCTGCGGAACTGCGCATGAAAATAGGCCTCGTCATCACCGATCTCGGTAAGCGTATAATCCACCTGGTAATAAAGCCGCATAGGCTCTTTCTGATTCAGGTTCTCGATGGTGATCCTGCATTTTTTCCTGAAAGGCATTTTCCAGTAGCAGTTGAATGCACTGCCCGGGTTAACCGTAACGGCCAGCGAATTGAGCGGTGCATATTCATTGAATGCCATGCCAAAAAAATCACCAACCGGCACTTCTACCGAGGGTGTGGCTTCATCATCCCAATAAAACCGGAGCACAGAGAAGCGCCAGTTGCCTGTGGGTGTCAT
The DNA here is from genome assembly GCA_035761965.1 of Flavisolibacter sp. Taxonomy (GTDB): domain Bacteria; phylum Bacteroidota; class Bacteroidia; order Chitinophagales; family Chitinophagaceae; genus Flavisolibacter. The sequence continues at coordinate 15,801 of DASTPZ010000020.1, forward strand.
CCAGATATGCTGGATGGCACCAGGTCCTTCCATTTCCGCGATAGTAAGGGTTTCGCCTCCGAGCACCTCGACATAGGGGTTGACCTTCCAGCCCTTGCCGAGATCCTGGGCCGCCCACCAGGCATTGGCCACATTGCGTTTGCCGCTGTCGGCCTTAGGATCGGCCATGCCGCCCTTGCCCTTCGCACCGCTGAAATTCTCGGGGCTGATAGAGCGGCTTTTGGCATCGGAGAGACGGGATAAGTTACTCATGTTCATATCGAGGCCATTGAACTTTTCCTGTCCCCAGCCTGCAATGAACAGGCTGCAGCAGGCAATCAAAAAGATCGATCGCATATTTTCTGTTTTTATTGAGAAGTTATCGAGACCGGCCGGCAAACGGCCACCCACGAAATGTAGTAAACCTGCGGCTTATAAACAACAGCAGCATACCATTTGATCTCTCTCCTCTTTAGTCTTTGTATTTTATGCCGGCAAAGTGCTGGCCAGGGTGCAGCACAGTAGTGCTTCTTGTAATAAGGGAGGGCGGCTGGTCGCCTTCTGTATAACCGCCTGCTATAAGCACCATAGCTGTGCCATGATCAATGGTATAAGCACCCTTTGCATTGGCGTGGAACATGTTCCCATAATGAGAGCCGCCAAGGAATGAGCTTTCTCTCAGCCCCCACCCACCATTGTTCCGGATATCGCAATTCTGGGTTATGCAGGCATTCCCATCCTTACCATCGATCAGGATGCCATCGGCACCACAGGCGGCAATAAAGCAGTCATAAACCTTTGAGAAGCTCGCATCATGGTTATCTTCCTTGCCGCCCAGATAACCGTCGATATGTACGCCATAACCCGAAAAACCCTGGATCTCCAGGTCGCGCAATACGCCGCGCTGCCACATCCTGATGCCCGAGAAGCCCGGTTTTTTCTTGCCGTAGGCTACGAGCGAGAATTTTTCCATCGTATAGTCAGACATGATGCCTTTCCTGCGATTGATAAAGATCCCATGCACCCCCTCGGCCACATAAATAATGGCAACACCCCTGCCCGCACCACGGAGGTTGACCATGCGGTCCTCTATCGTAAGCGTGCTGCCGAAATAAAATTTTCCTGCCGGAATAAACAGGTTGATGATTGCATTCACCGGTTGGGCTGCAATATAATTTGACAGGATACGGCCGCAGTCTGTCGACCCGTCTGCCTTGCAGCCCAGCGAAGTGATAGATGTATAACCCGAGAGCTCGATGCTCTCGCCCGGAGGCGGGACAGGTGAAGCTTGAGCCGCTGATACGGCCGGTGTTTTCAGCCAGGCCAGGAAGTCGGCTGCCGAGCCCTGGTGGCCGTTTTCAAGCCATATCCTGTAGGCCGATTCGCCCAACGCGGCTTTGTCGTTTTGAATAGCACCCTGGCGGGCCGTGCTGCAGCCCGCAAGCAGGAGCAGGATAAAAATAGATTTGTTCCTCATATCGCTATTTGATGTTTATACTGTTCGCCGGCTTTCATCATGCATTGGCGCACGCTGCTACATATCCATAAACTCCCAGGCACTTTGATAAGCTTCTCTTTCCTGCGCATAGCTGATAAAATCGGCATAAAAAGGAAACTGTGAAAGGGTTGCACTGTCTCCCACCACCACCAGCTTTTTCTTCGCTCTTGTCATGGCTACGTTCATCCTTCTTATGTCGGAAAGAAATCCTATGCTGCTTTCCGCATTGCTTCTTGTCATACTGATATAGACCACATCGCGCTCCTGTCCCTGAAAGCTGTCGATCGTATTGACTGCTATGAACCTCTCGAGCGCCATCAGCCCGGGCCAGCTTCCCATTAGCTCTTTCATCATTTCCACCTGGCGTTTATAAGGAGAAATTACGGCAATGGTTGGAAAATCTCCGCCTGTATAATGAGCTTTAAGACCCGTTACCAGCCCGTCGAGGTGCTTTAGCAGGAAGGAAGCTTCTTCGGGATTGCTCATGCTTGTACCCTCCAGCTTTTCGTCGAACCCGCAGCCGGCGGTATCAATGAAGGCCAGCGGATTGTCGCCGGGAAATAAAACCCTGTCCGCCACCGAAGGATCTGCTTTTAGTCGATACTGGTAAAACACGGCCGAAGAATAACCCATGATGGCTTCGTTCATGCGGTATTGCTCTTCAAGCAGCACCACTGCTTCGGGATGCATGGCCACCGCTTTTTGCAGCAGCGTATTGCTAAGCCCTCCCTGGGCGGCTTCATTTGATTTTATGGTTGGAGGGAGCTGGCAATGATCACCCGCCAGCACCAGCTTTTGTGCTTTCAGCACAGGGATCCAGCTGGCCGGCTCAAGGGCCTGTCCGGCTTCGTCGATCACAGCGGTATGGTAGCGCAGGTGGCGCACGGTATAGTGGTTCGCACCAACGAGGGTTGCCGTGATCACCTGTGCTTTTGCGATCAGGTCGCCAGCAATGTATTGTTCTGTTTTCTCCGCAAGAGCCGCTACGCTGCGGGCTTCGGCAAAAAGGGCCTTGCGCTGCTCCCTTTCGTCCTTGCCAAAATTTCTTTTGTATTTGTGCGCCAGGTCGCGGTATTCCGAGGCCTGCTTTTTCAATCGCTTCACCTCCTTCATGCTCGCGTGGGCGGCCATCCTACTATCGAGGGTAAGCGACATCAATCTTTCCGACACCCTGGCCGGGTTGCCGACCCGCAGCACATTAAGGCCTTCGTCGGATAGCTTTTCGCTTAGCAGGTCCACGGCCGTATTGCTGGGGGCCACCACGAGCAGCTGCTGGCCGTCGCGCTCTATCATTGCTTTTATTGCCTGCACAAGGGTGGTTGTTTTTCCCGTGCCGGGCGGACCGTGCACGATAGCCAGCTCGTTTGCCAGCAATATCTTCTCCACAGCCGATCGTTGTGAAGCATTGAGACGGGAAAGCGCAGGCAAAGCTGCTTCTTTATGAAAGCTTGGTGCTGTTTCGCCGGTGAGTATCCTCACCAGCCTCGCCTGGGGCGTTCTTTCATCGAGCTGCTGCGCCGCCTTCAGGGCTGCCTGCATTTCGTCGTAGCTGTTCTCATCGAATATGGCATCGATACCGAGCTTGCCATCGCGCGACCATTCAGGCAGCTCGTCGGTACGAAGAGTAAGCTTGAGGCGATTGCCGCTGAGATAAGATACCGTGCCTTCCACCCTGCTGTTTGCAGGATCGTGCTGGGAGAAAAGAGCCGCCGTCATGCCAAAGCGCAGCTGGTGAATAAGCTCCTGGTTGGTAGTTCGTTCTATTTCAACAGTGAGATAGTCGCCGCGGCTCATCTCTGTATCCCTGATGGCTACGGGATACCAGGTAAGCCCTGTCTCCCTTCTTTCATAAACCGAGAGCGTCTGGCTAAGCCGCTGGTACGATCTCCGATCCTCCTCCTTTTCCAATTGCAATAGATCCAGCAGCCTCTTGAAATAATCCATCCCGCAAAGGTAAATGGGAAGGGAATAACAAGGCCTTCATCAGCAAGCTGTCCTTGGAGGAAGAACAGGATATCAAAAGCCTGGTCTGCTAGTCCTGCAAAACGATCTCCTTCACCATGATGTAAATGCTCATGACAAGAATGAACCAGCCGAATCCCTTTTTCAGCTTGAGTGAATCGATACGGCGGCTGAAGCGGCCACCGATAAAGATGCCGGCAACGGCAATGGCAGTGATGCTGAGAAGCAAGGGCCAGTTCATCGGATGCCTGCCAATATCGCCCGCAAAGCCGATCAGGGAGTTGAGTGCGATGATCATGAGAGAAGTACCGATGGCTTCTTTCATTGGCAGCTTCATCAGCAGTACCAGCGCAGGTATGAGCAGGAAACCTCCGCCGGCACCAAGGAAGCCCGTGACCAGCCCGATCAAAACGCCATAGATCATCAGCCGGTAGGGTTTGGGCTTTCTTTGTTTTTTTGCCGCCTCGCTGTGATCCTTGCTCCTGATCATCGAAAGGGAAGCAGTCAGCATGAGCAGGGCAAAAACCACCATAACGAACAGGGCGTGTGTAACGGTAAAGGAGCCTATGGTGAAAAAAACATCGGGCACCTGCGGTATGATGAATTTCCTGGTAATGAAAACCGTTGTAATGGATGCAGAGCCAAAAAGCAGCACAGTGGGAAAGTTCACGAGGCCGAGCCGCCAGTTGTTGAAAGCACCTACAAGACTGGTTACGCCCACGATGAAAAGCGAATAGGATATAGCCATTGTTGGCGAAACATGAAACAGGTAGACGAGGATCGGAATGGTAAGGATAGAACCGCCACCGCCTATCAGGCCCATGGAAACGCCAATGAGTAATGCAACTATATAACCCATAACTGGAAGCAATCGTCACCGGCCGCTGTGAACCCGTGTCGTTTTATTGCTGCGAAGGAAACCTATTAAAGGCAGAATTTCAAGTTAAGTCCAGCAGCATCGGCCGGACGATGGCAAGCAATGCCTGCTTTGGCCGCCCTAATGCCCCAAATTGGCTAAGTTTGCGGGGTAGAACCAGACTAATATGCGTAAAGAAAACCTGGCCGGCTGGGGCAATTACCCGGTATCGGAGTCGTACACGAGCTACCCGAGAAATGCAGAGGAGTTTAAAGCTTCCTCTAACGGTAAAGGTGCCATAGCCCGGGGGCTTGGCAGAAGCTATGGCGACCAGGCTATCAATGAATCAGGACAGGTTTATATCTGCACCCGCATGGACCGCTTTATTTCCTGGGATGAGCAGCAAGGTATTCTGGAGTGCGAGGCGGGCGCAAGCCTCGAAGAGATCATCAACAGCTTTGCTCACAGGGGCTGGCTGCCCATGATCTGCCCTGGAACAAAATTCGTAACGATCGGCGGCGCTATCGCCAATGATATACATGGAAAGGCCCATCATGCCGATGGCTCCTTCATCAACTGTGTGCTTTCCTTTACCATATTGCTCGCTAACGGCGAGATCGTGAGGGCCTCAAGAGAAGAGAACAGGGACTTGTTTGAAGCCAATTTCGGCGGATTGGGTCTACTGGGCGTGATCCTCACGGCCAGGATAAGGCTCAGAAAAATAGAGACCACCTATTTCAAGCAAAAATCCTTCAAGGTCCGCAACCTGCAGGAAATGCTGGAAGCACTTGAAACCTATGCGCATTACAATTATTCAGTGGCCTGGATCGACCCGCTTGCCAGGGGCAGTAAACTCGGCAGCGGCGTGCTTACGGTTGGAGATGCTGCAAAGCTATCCGACCTGCCTCCGGCCTTGGCGAAAGAGCCGCTAAAGCTGCATAAGAAATCGATGATCACTGTTCCTTTTTTCCTGCCCGGCTTTGTGCTGAACAATGTTACAGTAAGGATCATGAACAAGCTGATCGGCTTTATACAGAACTCACCCAAGGAGTTCATTCATTATGAAAAATTCTTCTTCCCGCTCGACATGATCAACGACTGGAACCGCGGTTATGGCAAACGCGGATTTATCCAGTACCAGTTCGTGATACCCGAAGAGAATGGCGCAAAGAACCTCGAGCGCATGCTGGAGATGATCGCCAACAGCGGCTGCACACCCTTTCTTAATGTATTCAAGAAAATGGGTAAGGGACAGAGACTGCTATCTTTCCCTTTTGAAGGTTATACCCTGGCCATTGATTTTCCTGTAACGAAGGGATTGAAAGACTTCACCCGCAAACTGGACGAGGAAGTACTCAAAGCCGGCGGCCGGCTTTACCTGGGCAAAGATTCCATGCTCGACAAAGATGTTTTCCGGGCCATGTATCCACAGGTGGAGGAATGGCTGGCCATCAAGTCGAAGTATGACCCTGAGAACAGGTTCAGCTCCGATATAGCGCGCAGACTGGACCTGTTGGCGCGAAGCTGAGTATCATTGCTACTGTTTAGTTCCGCATGATCTTAAATTCCACCCTCCGGTTCAACTGCCTGTTCTCGTCTGTATCGTTAGGCACTACCGGCATTGTTTCTCCATAACCCTTCGAAGTGATCCTGTTGCTGGCTATGCCCTTCGAAAGGATGTACTCCATCACCGATCTTGCACGGTTATCGCTAAGCTTGAAATTGTATTCATCGGATCCGCGGCTGTCGGTATGCGCGCTCATTTCAATTTCGATGGATGGGTTTTCCTTCAACAGCTTTACTACCCTGTCCAGCTCAACGAAGGACTCAGGCCTCAGGTCCCATTTATCAAAATCAAAGAACACATTGTTCAGGCGAACGATCTGCCCGATCTCGATCGGCACCAGGTAGAGGTCTTTATGGATTTCCTTATAGCCGGCTTTAACCAGGGAATCGAGGTTGAGGTTCTCCGAGATGGCAAAGAACTTATCGGCCGTTGCCCTGATGCTGTAATTCTTGTCGTAAGGAAGCACCATTTTAAAAGAGCCGTCCGAAGGGCTGGAGATGCCGTTGCCTGCCTCGGTGCCATCCGGAAGGGTTTCATAGATCAGCGAGGCGCTCAGCGGCTGTTTCGTTTTTGCATTGTATACATTTCCTTTTACAAGAACAACCGGTTCGGGTCTTTCTCTTTCGAGCAGCTTTACGCGTACGATGTCGCTTTCACCCAGCGAGTTAAGACTGGTCGACATATAGGCATACTCACCGCCTGCATCGAGGGTAAAAAAAGCATCCCAGTCCTCGGTATTGATAGGGCTGCCAAGGTTCACAGGATCGCTCCATTTCTGCCAGGTCTTATCCAGCCGTTTGGTCATCCAGATATCGTTATCGCCCAACCCGCCGGGCCGGTTGCTGCTAAAGTACATGGTAACGCCATCGGATGCCAGGTAAGGCGTCATCTCGTTGTATTTGGGGAGGTTGATCTTTTTTCCGAGGCTCTTTGGTTCGGTCCAGGTTCCGTCTTTCTCCAAAAAGCAGACATAGATATCATTGTCATATCCACCTTTTTCTTCGGTCATATACAAAAGCAAGGTCTGGCCGTCGTGAGCCATGGTAGCCCCGTTCTGCCTGCCCCTGTCGTACTTGTTATAGTTCTTTATATAGAGCATATTGGGTTTGCTCCACCCGCCATTGGCCAGACGGTAACTCATGCTTACCCCATTGCCGTAGTAGTCGCCGTCTACAAAAGCATTCCTGATCAGGATCCTGTTGTTATCGGGAGAGATCCAGAAAACCGCATTGTAATGATAAGTATTCAATGGGTATTCAAGGTGCATGGCCTCGCCCCACCTGCCAAAGCTGTCACGCTCTGCATACCAGATGTCCTGCGAATTGCGGATCGAATTGTATTTGGTATTGTAGGGATGATTCTCGCAAATAAAAAAAAGCAGGTTGCCGTCCGCCGAGATCGTTGGCCTGAGTTCCGGGAGATCGGAGTTGATGTTGATACCCAGGTTCTCGATCTTGATGATGGTTGAGGCGGTGATAATATTTTCCTTTTGTGCCTTGAGCGTGCCAAGCGTATCACCCGAAGGCTGGCATATGGCAGAAAGCAAGCACGCGGACAGGAAAAAAAGGAGAATGGCCTTTTTCATAGTATCGGATTAGAGCTTAATGATAGTACAAAAACGCGAGGAAAGCAAGATCCGGAGCCTTTGAGAGCGGTGCCGGGGCAGGAACCGTCCTTACATTGGACAGCTGCTGGTCACGGGTTCTCAGCTGCATTGAAGAGGAGCAGACCGGTGCATGGCTCACCTGCCTGTGCCATCCTCCCACCAGGGATGCACAGCAACGGGCCTGTCGAGGTAAACCAGCTCGCCGATCATCGGAAGCAGGAGGCTTACACCTCTTTTTGAGGCTTCTGCTGCGACCCTTTTGACAGGCTCGTTCCAGGCATGCATAGAAAGAGAGAACTTGCCCCAGTGCACAGGCAGCAGCAGGTTTGCTTCCAGATCGATGCAAGCCTGCACCACTTCTTCCGGCATCATATGAATATAGGCCCAGCTCTCGTTATATTGGCCATTTTCCAGGATAGCGAGGTCGAAGGGACCGTATTCCTTTCCAGCTTCCTTAAAATGTTTGTCGTAGCCGGAGTCGCCGCCGATGAATATTTTTCGTGAAGCAGTTTTCAATACGAAAGAAGACCAAAGGGTCTGGTTGCGCCTGAAGCCACGGCCCGAAAAATGCCTGGCAGGCACAGCGTTCACGGAGCAGCGGGGTGCAGGCTGTGCCGACTCATACCAATCCAGCTCGGTGATCATTTCCCTTGTATAGCCCCATCGTTCCAGGTGTGCACCTACACCGAGGGATGTAATGACCTGTCCAATACGTGGCCTCAATTGCCGGACCGTATCATGATCCAGGTGATCCCAATGATCGTGTGTAATAAAAAGCAGATCGATGGATGGCAGATCGGAAACGGTAAAAACATCGCTTCCCTTAAAGCTTCGCGTGGTGAACTTTACCGGTGAGGCGCTGCCACTCAGCACAGGATCGACCAGGATCTTTTTTCCATCGAGCTGCATGAAATAGGAGGAATGCCCGAACCAAACAAGCACATCCTGCGCTGGATCCAGGTTCAGCAGGTCTGATCTTTGCGAAGGCATGACCATTGGCGGGGTAACTGATCTTGGCCTCGCAAAAAAGAAAGCGGCTGTAACCGAAAGCATACTGGCGCCTTCGGTAAGGGCCGGCGTGGGGCTTTGATTTTGAAACTGCCCTTTGGCGAAATGCGGAGAGGCGTTGATCCGCTGCTTTCTTTCGCCCGATGGAAGCCTGCCGAACTGGGGCTGCTGCATAAACAAGTAGCCTGCGGTGGCAATGGCAACAACTACCAGAAAAAAGATCATCATGATTCAACCTTTGTTTTATCTATTTCCGTTCTAATTCGCCTTCGTTCTCCCGGCCAGGCCGGACCCGATCTTTACCTTCCAGGGACTTTAACTTATCTTCTAATGTAATACCTTATTTTTACATCCCGCCTCAAACATAACAGCACTAAAAGAACGCCTGGTCATGCCGCTTACGCCTTTAAAACATATATTGCTCATTGACAACGACGAAGATGAGTTTGAATTTCTTGCTTCAGCCGTGGAAGAAATTGATCGCAGTGTAACTGTTCATTTCGTAAGTAAATGCGACAGGCTCCTGCTGGCTTCACTTCCTATGCCGGATCTTATCTTCCTTGATATCAATATGCCCGAATATGATGGATTTCATTGGCTGGAAGGCATCCGGGGCCATGGCTACAGGGATGTTCCCATTATCATGTACACTACTTCGCGCAATCAATCCCAGGTAGACCGGGCCTTTGAATCAGGGGCTAACCTGTTTATAACAAAACCCAATAAGAGCAGAGACCTTGTTGCCATCTTGCAGGAGCTGTTCCTGCAAAACTGGGGCAGTCCGGCCGAGGTAACCAGCGCCTTCCATGAAAGGGGCGCCTACCATTTATGCAGCTAGCATAAATGGCCTGGTTATTGCTGAGCCTGGTCACAAGCCTATACCATGGATCAGCCCACACCCCAACTCCTGGCATTACTGAAAAAATACAGCGGCGCCGAGATAGAAACCTTCCGGAATTTCCCGGATGTGGCCCGTTCCGGCAATCAATTCATTTCAAAAGAAGAAGTGGATTACCTGGTGCAGCAAGGCTATGTAGAGGAAAAGAAAAATGATTCATTCGGCCAGCTCCTCGCACTGAACGAAAGAGCAAAACAGCTTTTGCAGAATAAAGCATAGATGCATCAGGACCTTGCAGAAAGATAATCGTCTATGGCTCGGCCGAAATTACTGAGCATGCGCGCGGGGATATCATCGGCACAATGCCAACCCTGTCCCTTGACCAGGATATACTGGGTATCGGGACCACTAATAAGAAACGAATTGTTCCTCAGAGAAGACACCGAATACGTTTTTCCTTCTATCACGGTTTCGAATTCCATCCGGACAAGATAAACCTAACCGGCCTTATCAGTATGACGGGTTTAAAAGGCTAAGTAATTTCACTTATTGCAGCTGCTCCGGACCAGCTATTTACAGGTTGATTTGAGAAGGCATTTTAGCCAATACATCTCCTTTCACATAATTTTCATGTTTGGGCATTCAAAATCTTGCTACCTTCTTTGTGTGAAGATAGTTTCCATCGTTCTCTTTTTTCTCTCGGCTGCCGGTCCCTTACGTGCTCAAAACCTCACGGGGTTTTGGAAGGGTACGTTGAACATGTCGTCGGGCTGCTTTGGCGTCAACAATATAGAGTTCCAGCTGCAGGTATCGGGCGACAGCGTATACGGCTATTCCTATCACTACGAAAATGTAAACCATTACGTAAAGAAAAAGCTATCGGGAAGGTACGACCGCAGCCAGAAAAAGCTTTACCTCCGCGAAGGCACTGTCATAACCTATCACATACCGCCCGGTTGCAATATATGCGTAAAGAATTTTGAACTTTCCTACCGCAAAGAGGGAAAGATAGAAGTGCTCACAGGCGGCTGGAACGGAAAGATACTCGACACGCAAAAAGACTGCAGCACCGGCCCCATCACGCTTACGAGGGCCAGGGAATCAGATTTCAAGGAAGTGCCCGAAATCGTGGTTGATACCGGCACCATCAGGCTCGATTTCTATGACAATGCGCAGGTGGACGGTGATTCGATCACGGTGCTTGTAAATAAGAACATCGTTGTTTCGCACCAAAGGTTATCGACCAAGCCTATCACTACCTATATCACCATCGACCTGCACAACACTTTCCAGGAAGTGGAGATGGTGGCCGAAAACCTCGGAAGCATACCGCCTAATACCGCTATGCTGGTTATAACGGCAGGTGAAAAGAAATACCAGCTTTTTCTGACCTCCACGGAGAGCAAATCGGCCATGGTGAGGTTTGTTTACGAAAAATAAAAACCGGGGGCCCGGGATCGCTCCACAAAATTTTTTGCACAACAGCCGGCAGGAAGGGTGGGTCTTTCAAACCTTACTCAGCTTCATATAACTAACAGAGTTATCAACAAATGTGAGATTTGATGTGAATTCCTGTGCATTGAAGTGGAGAATTTTTAAGCCCTTTGATTTCAGCTCTTTAGCATAGAACACTGTGCAGACCACTCGAAAATGGCATTTGTTTTTTGTAATTATATCGTATGAGCCTCCGCAAAAGCCAGACAGGATCGAAAAGATCGAAACCCAAAACACTTAAACCTTTGAAAAAGCTGCCAGCCAAAAAAGCGGGTGCGCGCGGACGTGCAAAAGCTGCGGACAGGATCGCCATCGAGGTAAAAGCCAGGCAGGATTTCAGCAGCCTGGTTGAAATGGCCAGGCGGAAGCTCACGGGATGCCCTCTGTCTCCCATGCCTTCCGATCTCAGACCCATGCTGGCTACCCTGGTTGATGAAGCGTTCAACGATAAAGACTGGATCTTTGAACTCAAGCTCGATGGCTACCGCGCACTTGGTTATGTGAACAATGGCCAGGCCGAGCTCAGCTCCCGGAATGGCAACTCCTTCAATCAAAAATTTTCTCCTGTTCATGAAGCGCTTGGCCTTTGGGGTATCAATGCCGTTGTTGACGGCGAGATCGTTGTGCTCAACGAGAGCGGGCGGCCCGATTTCAACGGCATCCAGCAATGGCATAAGAAAAAAAAGGGACAGCTGGTCTACTACCTGTTCGACCTCTTATGGCTCGATGGCATCGACCTCACCGGCCAGCCCCTGCTGCTTCGCAGGGAGATACTCAAGCAGCTCATACCCGACAGCGGCGCCATACGCTTTAGTGATCATATCGAGGAAGTGGGCATCGATTTTTTTGAAGCTGCCTGGAACAACGGGCTTGAAGGCATCGTAGCCAAGAAAAAAGATTCGACCTATGCCACCGGTGCCAGGTCGAAGAGCTGGCTAAAGATCAAGGTTGAGCAAAAACACGAAGCCGTCATCTGCGGTTATACCCGCAAGAAAGACACCGACCGCCTTTTCAGCTCCCTCCTGTTGGGTGTTTACCGGCAGGGAAGCCTGCACTACCTCGGACAGGCCGGTACCGGCTATACCATCGAGCTGCAAAAAGAGCTATCGGAAAAAATGCGGCCGCTGGTCACACGCGACTGCCCCTTTGGCAAGGAGCCTGAGCTGGCTGAAGAGCCGGTCTGGCTGAAGCCTTTCCTGGTTTGCGAGGTCAAGTATACCGAGCTTACTTCGGAAGGCGTCATGCGGCATGGTTCTTTTCAGGCGCTTAGGGAAGACAAAGCGGCTTTTGAACTCAATGATGAAGAACCACAGGCGCTTCGCGAAGTCTTGGCCGATACGGTAGAAGGCCCGCATCTCCTTGCAAATGGCTCACAAAAAGAAGTCATCGTTATAAAAGAAGGACATGAGCTAAAGCTTACCAACCTGAAAAAGATCTATTGGCCGCGCGAAAAGATCAGCAAGGGTGACTTGCTCAATTATTATGACCGCATCGCAGAATACATCATGCCCTATATGAAGGACCGCCCGCAATCGCTGAACAGGTTTCCCGATGGCATCGAGGGCGAAAGCTTTTACCACAAGAACATGGGCGGCAAGGCGGAGAAATGGCTAAAGACCTTTAGCCGGGTTAGTGAATCCAGCGGCGAGCCGAAAGAATTTCTTATCTGCAGCGATGCGGCCTCCCTGCTTTATATGGCCAACCTTGGCTGCATAGAAATGAATCCCTGGCATTCGCGGGTACAATCACCGCTCTATCCCGATTGGTCGGTGATCGATCTCGACCCTGGCAATATTTCTTTCAATAAAGTAATAGAGACGGCCATCATGGTCAAAAAAGTGCTGGATAGCCTGCAAGTGCCTTCTTTCCCCAAAACGTCCGGATCAACAGGCATCCATATCTATATACCCCTGGCAGCCAAATACAATTATGAACAATCGAGGCAGCTGGCCGAACTCATTGCCACCCTTGTGCACCAGGAGCTGCCACAGTCTACCAGCCTGCTGAGAAACCCGCGCAAGCGGTCAGACAAGATCTATATCGACTACCTGCAGAACAGGCCTATTCAAACCATATGCGCGCCTTATTCGGTCAGGCCCAGGCCGGGTGCCACCGTATCTGCACCGCTGCATTGGGATGAGGTCAGGAAAGGGCTCTCCATCTCTCAGTTCACCATGCGCACGGTCTTTGAAAGGCTTGCGATAGAAGGCGATCTTTTTTATGGTGTGATGGGTAAGGGCATCGACCTCAATAAAATACTCAAAGGCCTCTCGAGCTTAATTTAGATTGGTCTTTTTTCCATCGGGTGTATAGGCAACAGGCTCTCCAGCCCGCATGGCAAAGCTCCAGTCGGGCTCCGGCAAACCCGCATGCAGGTGCTCAAAAACAGCCGACAGATCGCGCATGTCCACATACCTGCCGCAATCGCACAAAATAAAATGACGCCGCTCGTCGGCGGGAAGATGATCGATCGTTTGCATGCTCTGTAGGAACAATTTCCATTCCCTTACATGCCTTAACAGCTATGGATAACAAACGAATTATTAACAGGCTAATGCACATCATCCGCGCTGGAACAAGCCCTTTATCTTCTGTGTAAGACGGCTATTGCTGCTGCCTTTTTCTTCCCCAAGCAAAAAGCCATAAGGCTTTAGGGGCTCGATGTGATCGCATACGATCTTGATGATGCCTATGAGCGGAATAGCCAGGATCATACCGGGGATACCCCAGATAAATTCACCTGCCACTATGCCTACGATCGTAAATATGGGATTGATGTTCACCTCCCGCCCTACCACCAGCGGTTCTATAAGGTAAGACTGGATGAATTGCACCAATGCATAGGTTGCGAGTATCCCTGCCACCTGGCCCATGCTGCCGCCCTGCGCAAGGGTCATGAGCACGGTAAGCAGGTTCCCGGCCAGGTTTCCAACAAAGGGCACTACTTCCAATAGCCCGCAAAGGATGGCGAAAAAAATAGCATACTTCACGCCTACGATAGAAAACCCGATGGCATACATGATCCAAAGACAGACGATCATGAGTGCCAGGCCTGTTATATATTTCTGCGCCACTTTCCGGGAATTCTCGATGATAACCCTTGTATCCTGCTGTTTTTCGGTCTTCACCAGCTTAAGCAGGAATTTTTTGAGATGAGTACGGAAATACATAAAAAGAAAAATATAGACCAGCACCAGGAGCGAATTGGTGAGGAAGAGCCCGACCGATGAAAGGCTGCCCGTTATGACCGAAGAAAGCTTGTTACCCGATGATTGCTGCTGCTCACGAATGATCTCCTCCTGTTTACGCTCGGATATGCCGAACGAGCGGTCGATATAATCCTTTACCTGCTCAAGCTTCAGATTAATGTTCTGCTCAAGGCTTGCGGCGTCCCTGGCAAAATTTGAAACCTGCCAGCCGAGTACAGTAAGGATGCCACCAACCACTATAATAAGCAGGAGCACCGATGCAAGGACCGACATTGCTTTTCCCCACCCCTTTTTCTCGAGCCAAAGTGTTACCGGCAGTAACAGCATCGATAAAAGGGCAGCAAAAGTGAGCGGCACAAGAAATGGCCTTCCATGATGCAGCAGCATCGCCAGCAGGAAAAACAGCAGCAGGAGCTTTACCGCCTTTGCAAGGTGATCTGTCATGCACGTTATGCTAAAATAATTGTACCAGCGGACTAAACAGGCATGGGTCTCCGGCTCCGGGTCTTAAACCAACTGTCGAACAGCAGCCTTCATAAATGGCCAGGTAGGCAGTGAGGTAATGATGGAAAGGTCTTCGACGAGGCTGGTCTCATTGTGCAGGAATTTGAGTACCCGGCCGGCCTTATTATTCTTGAAGAGCCTGGTAAACACATCGCGGCCTGGCAGGGTATCATGGTGAAGTATATTCAGCAGCACGCTATCGTAAAAAGCAAAGCGCCGGTCGGCATAGTTTAGCAAGGGATGCTTGCCCTTTGACAGCTTTTTTACCAATGCTTCTGAATGCTTCTGAATAAAATTGAAGGTATAGCCGCTTGAGCCCTTTGTTTGTCCCCCGGCCGTACCGATATTGACCAGGTTATTATGCCCTGGTGAGAATGGGAAATTGGTCATGGGTATCACACCAGCTTCCTCATCGGCTATCCTGTATTGCTGCAGCTTAAGCACATCAGCCACATAAGACCTCAGGCCTTCGTCGTATTGGGCGGGCGTAAGCTGCTGTCGCGAGAAAAGGGTATATTCAACAAGGGCAAGCCGGGATGAGAATGGAAGCACATAACAGAAGGCCGTGCCATGCTCCTGGCTTATCCGGAAATCCATGAGGGTAGCGGACCCCTCATCGAACCGGTCCTCCTCCGTTTCGATGATCCATCCCTTAAAATGCTGCAAAAGCCAGTATTGGCGGGCTGTAAGCACCGGCCTGTCGAACAGGATGCTATTGAAGACATACTGGCTGTAAACCGGCTGCCCTTCTATCATCACGCCGGTTCCCGCATCGTTGCTGAATACGCTGTCTACCCTTTTCCTGCTAAAGCTGAAATTGGGATGATGACCCAGCCGCTCCAGGCAATGTTCATAAAAATCGATGCCCCGGATCATCTTGTAACGGTAGGGCGATATATTCAACAGGTCCTCGTAGCCGGGACCATGAAACCATAGCTTTTGCCACTGCCGGTAAACGATGGGTTCAAAAATGCCTTCGCCTGCCTGCCAGAAGCACCAGGTACGATCATTGGATTTTTTGGCGTCTGCATCGACCAGCAGGATCTTTTTTTGGCTGAACTCACCCGAATGCATCAGGTGCATGGCCAGGCTCAGGCCTGCGCAGCCTGCTCCGGCAATAATGTAATCGTATTGAAGATCGGGGTTCAAGAATGATTGGTCAGAAAGTTAGAAAGATTAGAAGCGGCCGTGCTCCTTGTTCCGGATGATGCTTATTCCGGCGCGTAGTCCACCTTTTTTGCCGCCATCAGCTGCTTGTCCTTACGCACCTTATCCCAGTAACGCTTGTGCACCATGAGCATGCCAAAGCTTTCGCCCTCGTGCTTGCCAAGATGCTTGTGGTGCATTTTATGGGCCCAGCGGATGGCACGCACATAAGTGTTCCTGCTCCGGCTGAACCATTTAAAGCGCTGGTGAATGATAACATCGTGCACCAGGAAATAGGCGGCGCCATAGGCCATGATGCCAAAACCGATGGCCTGCATCCACCAAACGGAACGGATGGTGCCAAAAAGGATCAGCAGCATGCTTGGAATAGCAAAGATCACAAAGAACCAGTCGTTCTTTTCAAAAAAGCCGGGCTCCTTCTGGTGATGATCACGATGAAGATACCAGAGAAAACCATGCATCACATAACGGTGGGTAAGCCAGGTTACACCTTCCATGATGAAAAACGTTCCCAACAGCACCAGTATAAAATAAATTGCCGTCATTGTACTCGATTTTAATTGTTGGCCTTCCGGCCATTTGCTTTCTCATAAGCCGTTTTCCACCAGTCTTCTATCCTCGGGAAAGCTATCCTGAACCAGGAGGTGAACCTGGCTGGTTCGGCTTCAAGCCGCTTGCGGATGTCATCCATCGATTCGTAGGCACAGTCTGCCACCTCGGCGGGCTCCGGCCTTATTTCCCCTTCGTACTGGCCTGCAAATACATGATCGAATTCGTGCTCTACCAATCCATTCTCCACCTCCGCCCGGTAGGTAAAGGAAAATATTTCCTGAACCGGTGTTTGAAACCCAAGCTCTTCGGCCAGTCTTCTGCCGGCAGCTTTTTCCACGGCCTCGCCGGGGAACGGGTGACTGCAGCAAGCATTGGTCCAAAGAAAGGCGCCATGGTATTTGCTCCCGGCTCTCTGCTGGAGGAGCATCCGGCCATCGCCGTCAAAGATAAATACGCTGAAGGCCCGGTGGAGCATTCCCTTTCGATGGGCTTCCATTTTTTCCATTGTCCCGATCGCTTCATCCCTTTCGTTCACCAGTATGACTTGCTGTTCCGTCATCAGATCAGTCGTAATCGGTTTTTAACGCTTGCCCTGAACACGATATAGGCTTTGTGGTAATTGGGTATCCTTATCCTGCGCTGCAGGATGTGGTGGGGCTGTGTGCTCTTTATTTTTTTGAAAAGGGAGTAATAGTATTTATAAGCCACGTATACACCGAACCTGGCCTTGATGGGCAGGTCTAGAATGCCTTCATAAGCCTTCCTGAAATCCAGCTCGATATCGGACTCGATCTGCTCCTTGTCGGCCTCGGTAAAATTGTGAAAATCGCAGCCGGGGAAATAGATCCTCGACAGGTCATTGAAATCGGCCTTGATGTCGCGCAGGAAATTCACCTTCTGAAAAGCCGCGCCCAAGGCTCTTGCCTGCTGCTTCAGCTGCTCATAGAGCACCCTGTCGCCTTCACAAAAAACGTAAAGGCACATGAGTCCTACCACCTCGGCCGAGCCGTAGATGTATTCTTCATAACCCTGGCGGTCGTATTTATGCTGAGAAAGATCGGATTCCATGCTCTTAAAGAATGCCCTGATCAGCTCATGGTCGATATTGAACCGGTTTACCGTTTGCTGAAAGCTGTTGAGAATGGGGTTCAGGCTAATGCCTGTATCGATGGCATCGAAGGTTTCTTCCTTGAAGCGTGCCAGCAATACCGGCTTGTCGTGCCCGTGAAACGTATCCACGATCTCATCGGCAAACCGCACAAAGCCATAGATATTGAAAATAGGCCTGCGCAGATCGGCGTGCAGCAACCGGATGGCTGAGGAAAAGGAGGTACTGTAGCTGGTGGTTACTATCTTGCTGCAATCCTCGCTGACTTTATGGAATAGCTCGACCGTCATGTTCTATGAATTAAACGATTTTAAGACCTGCTTCGATACAACCTCTCCACTGATCAGGCTGGGCGGAACACCCGGACCAGGGACCGTGAACTGTCCCGTATAAAAGAGATTGCTCACTTTCTTGCTTTGGCAGGACGGCTTAAATATGGCTGTTTGGCTAAGCACATTAGCCAAACCATAGGCGTTTCCCTTGTACGAATTGTAATCTGCAACAAAATCCGATACCGAAAAAGTTTTCTTGTAAACAATGGAGTCGGCGACTGATTGCCCTGTATGTGCTTCCAGCCTTTTGATGACCTTGCCGAAGTAGTGTTCCCTAAGCTCCTCGGTATCGTTCTGCAGGCCCGAAGCCACGGGTATCAGCAGCATCAGGTTCTCGCATCCTTCAGGCGCCGCAGTATGGTCCGTTTTGGACGAAACACTCAAATAAAACAATGGTTCACTTGGCCATCGCGGGTCGCTATAGATCTCGGAAGCATGCTGGTCGAAGGGCACATCAAAAAAAAGCGAATGGTGCAATACGTTGTTGAGCCGCTTGTTCAGCCCCACATAGTACAAGAGGCAGGACGGCGCCAGCACCTTTTTATCCCAGTACTTTTCAGTATACGACCGGTAAGCTTCGGGCAGCAGGCTCGATTCTGTAAAATGATAGTCGGCCCCACTGATAACGGCATCTGCTTCATACACACCCTTGTTCGTTACCAGCTTTTTTGCCTTGCCTTTTTCGATCACGATCTCGCGCGCCTCTTCCTCAAACCTGAACTCCACGCCGAGCGATCTGGCCAGGTTCTCCATGGCCGCCACGATCGAATACATGCCGCCATCGGGGTACCAGGTACCGCCTTTGATGTCCGCGTAATTCATCAGGCTGTAAAGAGCAGGTGTGTTCTGCGGCAGCGCACCGAGAAAAAGGATGGGAAATTCCATCAGCTGCCTTAGCCTGGCCGATTTGAAATGCCGGGCCACGTGCGATTTGATGGAGGTGAACACATCGAGCTTGAACACATTCTTGACAAGGTTCCAGTCAAGGAACTCCGTAACGGACTGACCCGGCTTGTAAACCAGGTCCTGTATGCCTATCCTGTATTTTGTAAAAGCCTCGGTAAGGTAGTGATCGAGCCTGGCGGCGCTGCCTGCTTCTTCTTTCTCAAACAGCGCCCTCAGCTCGTCGTAGCTGGCCGGAATATCGGAAAAGCCATCCTGCCAGTAAACCCTGTAAGAAGGATCAAGTCTTTTAAGGCCGTAGTAATCAGAAACTTTTTTGCCGAACTGCTCGAAGAAACGCTCGAATACATCGGGCATCCAATACCAGCTCGGACCCATGTCGAACACAAATCCATCGGCCTTCAGCTGCCGCGCCCTTCCACCGGCTGTGGGATTCTTGTCAACCACTGTTACCTCCCACCCGGCCTTTGCCATAAAGGCGGCAGCGGACAAACCAGCGAACCCTGCTCCAATAACAACAACTGACCTGCTCACCTATCTATCTGTTTTTGTAATAGTTTTTTTGCAAAATGAATACGGCTTTTGATCGTTCCAAGAGGCTCGTTTAAAGCATAGGCGATCTCATGGTATTTATATCCCTGGAGATATAAGAGACAAGCCGTCTTAAAGATAGAAGGTAATTGATGAATCGCTGTATTAATTTCCTTGAGGCGGACAGAGAGCTCGGAAGAAAGTGCAAAATGGCTCTGCGAGTGCTTCAATGCATCCATCACCAGTTTCTTTCTTCCGTTTCTGCGGTACTCATTGATAAAAATGTTCCGCATGATGGTGTACAGCCAGGCCTTGATATTTGTGCCGGGCTGGTACTTGTCACGGTAGGCAAAAGCCTTGTAAAGAGTCTCCTGGCAGAGATCATTGGCAGCCTCGTGGTCGCGAGTGAGGGTGATAGCAAATGGCTTAAGACCTTCCGAGTTATTCAAAACCAAGCTGTTAAATTCTTGAATACTCATTTGTTTAAGTTTTTACAAGGTAAAGTTAAACATTATTTTGTTTAAAAGAACCCTATAAAAAATTAAACAAAATTTTTGCGAAAAAAACCTAGAGCTTTTCTATATAGCTGACGGCATCCGCTACGCTTGGCAGGAAGAAAACATTTTGCGGAAGCGGCTTTTT
>DASTPZ010000021.1:0-4262 GCA_035761965.1 Flavisolibacter sp.
GCTTAAATGGGTGGCAGAGCCGGGCGCCTTCAGCGTTCAGATCGGGTCAAGCTCCGATAATGTGAAGGAGGCGGGATTCAGTCTTGTAAAATAGAAAAACCTGCAGCTACTCGTAAACAATATAAAGGGAGCGGTTTTCCGCTCCCTTTTCTTATCCCTGTTTTGTTGCCGGCCATTCACCCGATTTCCTGAACTTTAGGCCGTCATTTTTGTTTGCTTGATTTTTTACCTTAAAACCAATTGTGATGCGTCTCATCAGAAACCTCATCTTCTTTTCCTCGACCACGCTCCTGCTGCTTTCCTGTGGCAACGAGTCCAAAACAACTGCCGAAGGCCGGCAGGCAAAGGCTCCCGCCCGGCTTATTGAGGAAACTGCCAGCTATGCTGCCGACAGCCTTACTATGCAAGGCTTTGTTGCATATAGCGATAGTTTTGAAGGCAAACGTCCTGCCGTACTGGTTGTACACGAGTGGTGGGGACTTAATGATTATGCAAAGAACCGGGTAAGGGAACTGGCGAGGCTTGGTTATGTTGCCCTGGCCGTAGATATGTTCGGTAATGGCCAGACTGCCGACAACCCCCAGCAGGCCATGCAGCTGGCCGGGCCTTTTTATGAGAACCTGCCGATGGCCAAGCGCCGGTTCGATGCAGGTCTTGCCAGGCTTAAAGCCCATCCCCAGGTTGATACCTCAAAGATCGCGGCCATCGGCTATTGCTTCGGCGGCTTTATTGCCCTCAACGCGGCCAAGCAGGGAACAGAACTTGACGGTGTTGTAAGTTTTCATGGCTCTCTTGGCGGCGTTACACCCGATAAGAACCTGTTAAAGGCCAAAATACTTGTTTGTCACGGTGCCGCCGATGGCATGGTGCCCGAACAGGAAGTAGCCATGTTCAAAAAGCAGATGGATTCCATCGGGGCGGATTATACCTTCAAGGCCTATCCCGATTCAAAGCATGCCTTCACCAATCCGAATGCTACAGAGAAAGGCAAAAAATTCAATATCGACATCGCCTACAATGCCGAAGCTGATAAGAACAGCTGGAACGATATGAAGGATTTCTTTGGAAAGATCTTCCAGTAAAGAACCACAGGCCTGCTGTGAGCCATGGGTTGGCAGACTTGCATCATGGCTCATAGCGGCAGGTTTAACCAGCCTTTGGGGCAAACCTGGCCATTCTTAGTCTTTTGTTCCGGCATAATAGTCGAGTATCTTCTTACGCAGAACAAAATCGTAGCGTGCATTTACAAGATTGACATTGGCGCGGTCAAGCCGGTCCTTTGCCGTAAGATAATCGATCGAAGTACCCACGCCCGCGTTGAACCGGGCTTCTGCCGCCCGGAAGGACTCCTGGTAAGCCCCGGTTTGCTGAAGCAGCAGCCTGTAGCGATCGTAGGCATTGGTCATGTTGAGATAAGCCTGGTCTATCTGCTGCAGCAGCAGGCGCTTCGTATTCTCCTCCACGAGCTCGTTGTTCCGCACGGTAATATCGGCGAGCCTGATCCTGTTGCGAACAGCGAATGAGTTGAAAATAGGAATGTTCAATCCAAGGCCGAAAGATGAAAACCTGTTATTCGTCAGTTGACTGCCATAAGGGATCTTACCAGTGGCATCTTTTGCCAGGCTCGAGTAATTGGTATTGATACCGCCCCCAAGTGTCAGTGTTGGGTAAAGCTGTCCCCTTACCGACTTTAGGGCATACTGCGCGCTTTTCTTGCGCAGCTCAACTGCCTTTACCTGCGCAAACCGGTCAAGGGCCTGGTTATATACCTCCGCGGGCCCGGAAGGATAAGCAGTAAAAAATTCTCCTGTATCGATCCGCTCGAGTCGCATACCCGGATCGTAGGCCTTGTTCATAAGCTGGGACAGGTTCAGCTTATTGGTCTCAAGCTGCGTGCGCGCATTGAGGATCGACAGCTCATCATTCATCAGCTGCCCCCGGAGATCGGAAAGATCCGAAGGCCGGATAGCACCCATGCTGTCCATCACCCTCAGCCTTGCAACAGCCTGCTGGCTCGTCTGTGCCTGCCTGAGCGCCAATTGCAGCTGGTCTTCGCTGTTCAGCACCTGCAGGTAGGAAAGGATCACATTCAGCACCAGCTCATCTCGGGATTGCTGCCATTCCATCTTAGAAGCATGATAGGCATAGGCGTTCTGCCGGACCAGGTGCTGAAGGGTGAGCCCATTAAACACAACAACACCCGAGCTGATGCCATAACTGGCGGCATTGACGCTTTGGGTAACATAAGTATTTGTAAATGGATCAATGCTTCGCCCCGAATTGATATTATGGTTGACGCTTGCGTTAAGATCGGGCAGCAGGTTGGCCCTTGCCTGTTTCCAGTTCACGGCAGCGGCTTCTGTAAGCAAGCCCGCCTGCTTCACGGGTATGTTCCTGGCAGCAGCCGAATCGATGCACTGCTGGAGCGAGTAGGTTTGCGCGAAAACATCAGCCGTCGCAAATATTAAGCAGAGAAAACAAAAAACTCGATGCATGTCAAATCTGTTTTATCGGTTGTTCTTGTATCGACTCCACGCGACCGTCGAGCAGGTGAATGATACGCTTGCCATATTCGGAGTTCTTTTCTGAATGGGTTACCTGAACGATGGTTACACCATCTTCCTTGTTCAGCTGCTGAAAGAGCCCCATGATCTCTTCACCCTGTACCGAGTTGAGATTGCCGGTTGGCTCGTCGGCAAGGATAAGCCGGGGCCGGGCGATAAGGGCTCTAACAATTCCCACGAGCTGTTGCTGACCACCCGAAAGCTGGGAAGGGAAAAGGTCTTTTTTTCCAACAATATTAAAGCGGTCGAGCATATCGCTTACCATGGCCTTTCGCTCCGATGACCGTACATTCTGGTAAAGCAGCGGCGTTTCGATATTTTCGTAAACGGTCAGCTCATCGATGAGGTGATAGGACTGGAAAACAAAGCCGATCGATTTTTTGTAAAGCTCGGTGCGCTGCTTTTCCTTCATTTCGTAAACCGGCTGACCCAGGAAACGGTACGCTCCTTCCGATGGAAGATCCAGCATGCCGATGATATTTAGCAGCGTTGACTTGCCCGAACCCGAAGGCCCCATGATGGACAGGAACTCGCCCTCCGCAATTTTAAGGTTGACGTCCTTTAGAATGAAAGAAGGCTTACCGCCTATATTGTACCATTTCGATATGTGCTCCAGTTCTATCATAATTGCTAAGGGTTAAGCCGGGTTTGTGATGGTGCTGCTGATAACAAATCTGTACCCAAAATCCGGCGTATTGATAAACAGCGTTTTACAATATTTATTTTTTGCGACTGTACGTTTTTGATACAATGAACTGTCCGTTATAGAACGGCAACGGCCACCATCATTAATAGAAAGCATGCTGCTATCCGTTCGGCAGCAATTTGTCTTTCATAGCCAGGCTATTCCGTTCTAAGGTTCTTCACGGGGTTGGCAACAGCCGTCCTGATAGCCTGCAGGCTGATGGTAACAAAGGCGATGGCCAGTATCAGCAACCCGGCAAGTGCAAAAACCCACCAATGCAGGGTTGTTTTATACACAAACCTTTCCAGCCATTTGAACATGGCCCACCAGGCAGCCGGAATAGCAATGAGCATGGCAATGATCACCAGCCTCAGGAAGTCCCTGGATACCAGGCCGAGTATATTGGCAACCGTAGCACCCAGCACTTTTCTTATCCCGATCTCCTTTGTGCGCTGTACCATGGTGTAGGCTGTCAGTGCAAATAAGCCAAGGCAGGCCAGCAGGATAGCGATGGTCGCAAAGGCCGTAAACACGCTGGCTGTTCTCTGCTCTGCCTGGTAGAGCGCATCGAAATCCTCGTCAAGAAAATGATATTCAAAAGGCCTGTGGGCAACACGCTGCTTCCAGGTTTTCTGGAGATGTTCGATGGCCGAAGGGATATTACCCGAAACCCTGATGAACAGCCTTGATACCTGCCGTTTGTCGAGGAAGAGTATCATAGGACCGATAGCTTCATGAAAAGAGCGAAAATGAAAGTCCTTGATGACCGCTTTTACCGGCCCGTCTGTTCCCTTGGTCACTGTTTTGCCTATAGCTTCCTCTGGTGTCCATTTGAGCGCCTTTGCCGCAGACTCGTTGAGCATGTAAATATGATGCAGGTTCGCACCGTCATTCGAAGTATCGAAGTTCCTGACATCTGCAGCTGTATAATCGGAGCCAGCGATTATCTTCAGGCCCATGGTTTTTACAAAATCCTCGTCCACCGGAAGTGCATTTACAAAGATCCGGTCCTT
>DASTPZ010000022.1:0-11374 GCA_035761965.1 Flavisolibacter sp.
TTGTTCGTTACCGTGTCGTCGCGTATCGTTGGACTGATAGGGTCTTCCAATAATCCCATCAGCGGCATGACCATCGCAACGGTAATGGGCACCAGCCTTATCTTTTTGAGCGTGGGCTGGACGGGTGTGAGGTTCGAACCCCTCGTGCTGGTAGTAGGAGGCATGATCTGCATTGCCGCTGCCAATGCCGGTGCTACCTCTCAGGACCTTAAGAGTGGCTACATTGTGGGTGCCACACCGCGCAACCAGCAGATCGCCCTTTTTGTCGGGGCGATCGTGTCTTCGATCGTTATCGGTTTGACAGTTCAATACCTCGACCGCCCTTCGCCAGAGCAGTTGAGCCAGGGTATACAGCACGCGATCGGCAGCAAGGAATACCCTGCTCCGCAAGCCACGCTCATTGCTACCCTCATCAAAGGCATTCTTTCAGATCTCGACTGGCAGTACATATTTGTAGGCGTTTTCCTGGCCATTGTAATCGAACTCTGTGGCATCAATGCCCTGAGCTTCGCCGTTGGTACCTATCTTCCTTTGTCTACCACCCTGCCCATCTTTATCGGTGGCGGCATCAGGGGAATTGTCGACAGGGTCAGGAAAAAGAGGAATGAGCCGATTGCCGGGGAAGAAGAGGAACTGGGCAAGGGTAACTTATTTGCCACGGGACTGGTGGCAGGCGGTGCCGTAGCCGGTGTGGTCATCGCATTCATCAGCGGCTCGCCTGCGGGAGCCAGATTTTTGAGCAGCGTAGATGCCGGGCATGCACTTTCGGCCGGTTTGGGTACATCAGGATATTTTATCCTTGGTGTATTGTTTTTTGCTGTTATGGGCTTTATGCTTTACAGGACAGGCCTAAGCCGCGAAAAGAAATAATAGGCTCACTATACCGATGCCGGTTTCAAAAACCGTTGCAGGTATGAGCTGAGGCCGGCTGAAGATCATACATTCAGTAGATTACTAACTGTCCGTCGATGCCATATCTCCTTGTGCAGGGGCGGGTAGCCGACTGCAACTGCTGACGGTTAGACAAACTTCAGCTGGTCATATTTTTTTCCAAGAATCTTCTTGTCGTCGGCACCCAGCCACTTGTCGAGGATGGTGGCATAGACGTTCTTAAAGTCTACCTTGTATTTAAGATCGCCTTCCTCCAGATCGGAAAGATCGGGCAGGGCATTGAGCACGCCTTTCTCCTTCAATCCTCCTCCAAGCAGGAACATATTGTTGGCTGTGCCATGATCGGTTCCACCACTGGCATTTTGCGACACCCTTCTGCCGAATTCAGAAAACGTGAAGAACAGGACATCATTGAAACGGTTGTTTGCTTTCAGGTCTTTTACAAAAGCGTTGACCGCCCCGTTCATTTCCCTGAAAAGTCGCTGCTGCTGCGCTTCCTGGTTGATGTGTGTGTCAAAGCTTCCGAGCGAAACATAATAGACCTTTGTATTGATGTCGGAGTAGATCAGCGATGCAATGGTCTTGAGGTTCTTTCCTAGTTCCGTATTGGGATACTCGGCCTTTGAGGGATTGGCCCTGGATTGCTTGAAGATATAGTCGGCAGAGGACAAGGTCTCTGCCATTGTTTTATAAAGGTATTCTACCGGCTGCTCATCATGGTGATCGCCATGGTTCTTTGATACCTCTTTGAAAAATTTTTCATTGCTGGTGCCATACAGCCGCCTGGGGTCCTTAAACGCAAGGCCTTTTGCATCTTCCCCCTTGAGCGCCAGGCTCAGCACGTCGTCGAGCTCGAGAGCCTGGGTTGGCTGTGCGCAGCCATTGCATTGAGCATCGAGATAGCGACCTAGCCATCCTGTATTGATGTACTGATCGCTGGCGCTGCCGCTTTGCCAAATGTCCATACTCCTGAAATGCGAGCGGTCTGGGTTAGGATAGCCGACATTGTTCAAAATGGCCAGCGAGCCATCGTTATAGGCATCCGCGAATGCTCTGAGCTCTGGATGGAGGCCAACCTCGTCGGTGACTGACAAGGCCTTTTCCCTCGCAATACCAAGCTTGGGCCTAGAACGGTAGTAGATATCGTTGCGTACAGGGATCACGGTGTTCAAACCATCATTGCCACCACTCAGCTGCAGTACGATCACCACCTTGTTTCCCGGCGGAACAGCATGGCCGCTCTCAAATGCCTTTAAGAATTTGGGCACCATAAAGGAAGCGGTGGCCAGCGAACCTATTTGAAGGAAATCCCTGCGTTTGATCAGCATTGTTGTTTATTTATAGTTTCTTGTAATGGAGGTATAACCAGGCTTTTTATTCAACACATCTGGTATTCAGGTGTGCTCATGATCTGTAAGGTGGCCGTGCGTACAAATTCATCCCTGCTGCTGCTATCGGCATAATGGGTAATAAGGTCTGGTGCAAAGCTGGCCGGTACCTGCAGCAGCGATTGGTTAAGACTGGTTATCAGCTGTTCCCTCGGTATGCTACTGAAGTTCCTGATATAGCTGTCCCAATCAATATCAGCCATGATGGGTTTACCACCCTTGCCTGGCGCCGCCTTTTTGCCGGCGGGCTCCGCATCCATGCGACCCATCATCTGGTCGTCGTCGGATTTTGGCTTAAGGTTAAATTCGTCGGTATCGTTAAAAAGCTGTGGAAGACGCAGCCTTGTCATTAAAGTAGAGCTGTCTATCCAGGTTTTGCCTCCAGGCCAGCCGGCTACATTTGGCGGGTAAAACAGCATCTGTCCGAGCACCCGCTGTACCAGCAGCTGCGACTCTTCGTTCTCCAGCTTCATAGGCAAAACGCGACGGATGCCTGCCAACAGCTCGATCGGTGACTTGATCTTTTTACCGATGTTCTTTTCATCGTAGAACCAGTCTGCAGTAAAAATATCTTCCATCAATCTTCCAATATCGTAACCCGATTGAAAGAAGCGATCAGCGAGCCAGCTCACATGCTGACCATTGGTGTTTTCATTCACAAAGAAGCGATAGATCTTTTCGGTCATGAACTTCGCCGTCTGCTTCTGTTCGAGCAATATATCAAGCACAGCATCTCCATCGAAATTGCCTGTGCGGCCAAGAATGGTCTTGCTGCCACTATCGTGCTGGAACTTCCTGAATACGAATTCGCCTTTGATGTTCGCGCCCCATCCGGTAAAAGCCCGGGCTGCTTCTTTAATATCGTTTTCGGTGTAGTGACCGCGGCCTAATGTAAAAAGCTCCATCACTTCGCGCGCAAAGTTTTCATTTGGATGGTCCTTCCTGTTTTGATTGGCATTAAGGAAGTTCAGCATAGCAGCAGACTTGGACACCTCTTTCAGAAGGTCGCCGAAATTGCCGAGCGCGTTCTGCCGGATCACGTTCAGCATTTCCTGCTGAAAAAACACGTTGAGGTTGCGGGAAGCAAAATGTCCATGCCAGAAAAAGGCCATTTTTTCTCTTAGCTGCGCTTCGCTATCGACCATCTCGTCAAGCCACAAGAGGTTGAGGCTTTTTACAGCCTGCCTGGTTTGCTGCTGAAAGTTTCTGCGATCTTCCCTGCTCATCTCCCTGCGCTTGCCTTCTTCTTCAAAGCCCTTCATCAGGCCTTTGAGATAGTCGTCTGTGGCATCGAGGGAATCTGGCTGTTTGGAAGAAGCTTTGGCCAGGGCCTGGTATAATTTGAGGGGCTCGAGGGTTTTCAGCTGTTCCAGCTGCCGGGCAGCGGGTCCGAATCCTGCGCGCCACATGAGGTGGTGGTTCTTGAGCTGGTTAGGGATCATCAGATCGGGAATTTGCTATAAGACTTGTTAAAATAGCCAAGGTTTAAATCCTTGATCCAAACTTTTTTAACCGGTGGACCCATTCCGGCTGTAAGTCCCGGAAGTTGTCACCGCGCTGTATCTGGAAAAACGCCGATTGAGGAAAGCTGCGCTGCTTACCGCTATTTTAAACAAAGACCGCGGGCAGGATCGGCGCACCTGGCCCGCGGTCTGGCGTTGGCATGACTTCAACCGGCTGGTTTAGCCAGGCTGCTTTGTGAGAAATACCCTGAATCCAAAGCTGATCGCGGAAAAAGAGCTGGCACTGACAGAAAAATTCATGCTTGTTGATTTGTCGGTCAATACGTCTGCCGCATCATAATTCTTGTTCCGGCTTAAGCCTACCTGTACCAGGTTAGGCAAACCGCATTCGAGGTGAAATCTTTTTGTGGCGGCAAAGGAAATGCCTGGATAGAACCGTGCTGTGATCCCCGTGGAAAGGCTTTTACCCAAAGAAGTATTGGATATATAACGGGTACGTGCATGATTAAAGAATATGCCCGGCTGCCCAAACAGGTAGAAGCTCCTGCCTAGCGAAAGATATTTCCTTACAAAAACGCCTGCTCCGTAATTGTCGTTGTCGACCTTGTTCGGAGATTGTTTTGTGGTGTTGTTGCCATAGAACAACTCAACGCCGGCAATGGTGTTTTCTTTGATTGCGATGCCAACGGTAGGTGCGATGCCGATTGAATTTTGTTTTAGTTCCTGTGCAAGTCCCTGTTTGCTGGAGCCGCCGGTGATAGAGCCGCCCAGCATAATGGAGCCTTTACTGATCTGGGCTTGGGCCAATGCGGCCATAAGCAGGCAGCTAATGCCTGAGAGTAGCATTTTTTTCATGTGCAAATTGGTTTAGGTAACGAATTTGCTCAATAGAAAAGAAAAGCAGAACACCACTGTTCTGCTTTAACACTGAATTATCCTAATGAAATGTTACCGCATCATTTTTTAGCATTGGCCATCACATAGGCAGTTACCTGCTGGCCTTCGGTTTCATTGAGTTTTGCCTTTGGTATCATACTTTTTAAAATACCTTCCCATTGCTGTGGCGTATAGGCTTCTGTATTCTTCAGACCATGGCACCTGCCGCAGCGCGTGGTATATACGGTCTTGCCAGAAGCAATTGTTTCGGCCTGTGCAGCCGCTGCCTTGTCGGCTTCCGCTTTGGCCGCTGCTGCTCCGTTGTCTGCCGCTGGAATTGTTTTGCGGCTGCAGGCAAATACAGCAAGCGCAATTGTGGCCATTATGATCGTTTTTTTCATGATTGATGGTTGAGCGCTAAATATAGGCAAGGAATCCCTCACCTGAAAGTTTTTATGCTGCAGGATCACATCAGATCATTTCACTTCCAAAATAGCGATGAAGCGCAACGGGCAGCACAATGCCATTCTCATTTTGGTTGTTCTCCAGCAATGCAGCGAGTATGCGCGGCAGGGCCAGTGAGCTTCCGTTAAGCGTATGCACCAGCTGCGGTTTGCCTTTTTCGTCCTTGAAACGAATCTTCATCCTGTTGCTTTGAAAGCTCTCGAAATTAGATACGGAGCTTACTTCAAGCCATCTTTCCTGCGCTGCGCTGTATACTTCAAAATCGTAGGTGAGGGCAGAGGCAAAGCTCATATCACCCCCGCAAAGCCTTAGAATGCGGTAGGGCAGCTCAAGCGACTGCAGCAGCTTTTCAACATGCACAACCATTTCCTCCAGCGCTTCGTAGCTCAGTGTGGGATGGGCGATCTGTACGATCTCCACCTTGTCGAACTGGTGAAGGCGGTTAAGGCCTCTTACATCCTTGCCATAGCTGCCGGCTTCCCTGCGGAAGCAAGGCGTATAAGCTGTCATCTTCACCGGCAGGTCATTACTCTTGACGATCTCGTCGCGGTAGATATTGGTAACAGGTACTTCGGCTGTGGGAATGAGATAGAAATTGTCTGCAACGGCATGATACATCTGGCCTTCTTTGTCAGGAAGCTGTCCTGTACCATAGGCGGAGGCTTCGTTAACCATATGCGGCGGCTGGTATTCGGTATAGCCTGCAGCCGTATTGTAGTCCAGGAAATATTGTATCAGGGCTCTTTGCAAACGGGCTCCTTTGCCCTTGTATACGGGGAAGCCGCTGCCTGTGATCTTATTACCCAGCTCGAAATCGATCAGGTCGAATTTTCTGGCGAGTTCCCAATGGGGTACCGCGCCGGCATGAAGGGTTGGCTTATTGCCACCGGTTCTCACAACTTCATTGTCCTCGGGGGTTTTTCCTTTCGGTACGGCTGCGGCAGGAAGGTTCGGCAGCCTGACCAGCAGCTCGCTGACCTCTTTTTCCGCAGCGTCAAGTTTTTGCTGAATGGGATCCAGCTCATTCTTCAGCAGCTCAACATCTTTTTTCCTTAATTCGGCTTCTTCCTTCTGACCCTTGCCCATCAGCATGCCGATCTCCTTGGAAGCAGCATTGATGCGGGACTTTGTGTCGTCGTATTGAAAAGTAAGTTTCTTGCGCTCATCATCCAGTCTTATGATCTCATCGACCAGGTGAAGCTCTTTGAAATTCTTTATCCCCAGTCTTTCTCTTACAAAGTCGGGGTCATTGCGCAAAATAGCCAGCTGCAGCATGATCTGTAATTTTTGAAGAGCAGCAAAGATAGGAAGCGGGGGTGATTTGGATTTCCGTGGCTTGCTCTGCGGAGCCTTTGGGCTTTTAACATGCCTGTTTGCTGCTGCAAAAGGCATACGGCTGTCTACTTATTTTCCGGGCCATCCACCGTATGGATGCTTATTCTTCTAATCTTCGCCCTGTCTTACCTTCGCAGTCTTAAAAAAACATCTATGCCAGCAAGCGATGACCTGCAGATAAGATGGTGGAAGCTCGAAGAAAAGCTGATCGAGCGGTTTGGAAAAAAGCCCGATGTGGAGTCGGTGCTGTTCATGATCGGCGTTCAGGAGCTGGGCGATCTCCGGAAAAAATTCAGCAAGGAGCAGAAGCAGGACCTGATGCATATTGCTGTGTGCACCGTGCTTTCACCAAGCGGCTATTACGAGCTTTCGAACGTGGACGAGGATGGCTGGCCTCATTTCAGGCAGCTAAAACCCATGCCCGACATGCATCCCATCGAACAGGAAAATTTTTTGAAAGACCATATTCTGCTTTATTTTCAAAACCAGGATTTTATCTGATGAGAAACAAGCTAACAAAATTCCTGCTTGGCGCAAGCCTGCTGCTTACCCTTTCCGCAGCCGCACAGCAGGATGTAAAACTCAAACGCAAAGACCGTAAAAGGGATGTAGAGCTTACTACCACGCAAGGCACTATGGTGATAAGGCTGTACGATGCTACGCCGGTGCACAGGGATAATTTCCTCCGGCTGGTAAAGTCGCGCTACTACGACAGCATACTCTTTCACCGCGTGATCCGGAATTTTATGATACAGGCGGGCGATCCTCAAAGCCGGCGGGCGGCTGCCGGCATTCCCCTGGGCGGTGGCGGACCGGGTTATACCCTTCCAGCCGAACTCAGGCCGGAGCTTTTTCACCAAAAAGGGGCGCTGGCAGCTGCCAGGATGGGCGACGATGTAAACCCCGAGAAAAAAAGCAGCGGCAGCCAGTTCTATATCGTACAGGGCAAAGCCTTTACACCCGCCGGACTCGACTCGGTCGAAACATTTCGTTTAAAAGGGTACAAGCTGCCTGCAGCCCACCGGCAGGTATACCAGACAACCGGTGGTACGCCGCACCTGGACCAGCAATACACGGTGTTTGGACAGGTGATCAGCGGACTGGAGGTGTTAGACCTTATTGCAGCCCTGCCGGTTAGCAGGCAGCAGGGCGACAGGCCAGTCTCCGATGCAAGGATATTGAAGGCCAGGCTCGTCAAACGAAAGAAGAAATGATGGATCACGGCGTCTTATGTTGAAGCATATGCATGCCTGAAGAGCAGAAGCGTTAACAGGAAAGGATTGCTGGCGGTCATTAAATCTTTTTTGATACGCGTTAAATCTCTGTTTAATATTGCAGCTTAATAATTACTTGTATGAACTTCCCGGACAACCTGCGTTATACAAAAGATCATGAGTGGATCCGCCTGGATGGAGATCAGGCCGTTATTGGCATCACTGATTTCGCCCAGCGTGAATTAGGTGATATTGTGTATGTAGAAATTGAAACTGTGGGACAACCCCTGAAGGCCGGTGAGGTTTTCGGTACCGTTGAAGCAGTTAAAACCGTATCAGACCTTTACCTCCCGGTAGCAGGCACCATTACCGAGGTGAATTCCAAGCTCAACGACAATCCGGAGTCAGTGAACAGCGACCCTTACGGCGAAGGATGGATGGTTAAGATGACCCTTAGCAATCCTGCTGATGCTGATGCGCTTATGACTGCCGATGCATACCAGGGCCTGGTGGGCTAAATCCAAAAGACATTCTCTTACGTAAATAATTCCGGTGTAACGCTACATCTGAGCATAACCAACTATTGAGCACCAAAGTCACATACGAAGAATATGAGCTGGTTGCCGCTTTGCGTCAAAAAGACGACCAGGCATTCAGTTACCTGTACGACCATTATACTGCCGCCCTTCATGGGGTGATAAAGCAGATCGTGGGCGACGCGGAGCTGGCAAATGATGTGTTGCAGGAAGCTTTTGTAAACATCTGGCGGAGGATAGACACGTATGATGAAACGAAAGGCCGGCTGTTTACCTGGATGCTGAACATCGCGAGAAACGCGGCGATCGACAAAACCCGGTCAAAAGGTTTCCAGCAAAGCCAGCGGCAGCTGTCGATAACAGATGGTGAAATGATCCAGATAAGCGTGCGCCCCGGAATAGACGATTATGGATTGAAAAGAATGATCCATAAGCTCAAGGATGAACAAAGACTCTTGATCGATCTGTCCTACTTCCAGGGATATACACATGAACAGATTGCTACGGCCCTTCATATACCGCTGGGAACGGTTAAAACGAGGATACGCAGCGCATTAACTCAATTAAGAGCATTATTGTCATAACGTGAACGTAAAAGAATACATATCGAGTGGAGTAGTTGAAAGCTATGTTTTAGGGCTGCTCAGCGAGCCTGAAAAACAGGAGTTCGAAGCTATTTGTGCTCAGTACCCCGAAGTATTGGCTGCCCGCACGGCTTTTGAGCTGGCACTGGAAGAACAGCTGATGCAGGATGCCATCCAGCCACCGTCCCATTTGAAACAGCAGGTTTTGGAAAGACTCAGCTCACCCGGGCAGGAAAGCAAGGATGTATATGAAGAAGACCGTGCCCCGGTACGCCGTATAGGCGTATGGAAATGGGTTGCTGCCGCCTCACTGCTACTGCTTGCAGGTGCTGCTTATCTGGCTTTTACCGCCAATAGCCGCTACGAGAACCTCAGGGCCGAAAACGAAGGCCTGCGTAAACAGCTTAACGAGTCGTCTGGCCAGCTTGCCCAGTTGCAGTCCGAAGTGGATGCACTCGCCAAGCCGGGTATGAAACTCGCATCTCTGAAAGGTACAGTCATTGCTCCCGAAGCCCAGGTCACCATTTTTTGGGATACCACCAGTGCCAGCAAGGATGTATACCTGATGGTCAATAACCTGCCTCAACCTGCTTCCGATAAGCAATACCAGCTTTGGGCCCTGCTCGATGGGCAACCCATTGATCTCGGGGTCTTTGATACGAACCTCACACAAAGACGCCTGATGGTTAAGATGAAGAATGTGCAAAATGCCCAGGCCTTTGCCATCACCCTTGAACCTAAGGGCGGAAGCGTGAATCCTACGCTCGACTCGATGTATGTAATGGGCAGCCTGTAAATCTGCAATGCTTTTTACCCCGTATATATTTTGGCTGACGTTGTATCTACTTCGTCTTCCCTAGTTGGTTATCCGGGCCTTTTCGAAGGCCCTTTTTTTGTTACATTGCGGGCTATGCTGCAATGGAAACTGTTCCGGTCGAAATGGCTGGCAATCACATGGTTCCTGGTTATCAATATCCTGTTTTTCCTGCCCGGCTCATCCTTGCCTGATGGCGATTTTTTCGACCTGACATTTTTCGACAAATGGGTTCACGCAGGCTTTTTTGCCGCCTTGTTCTTTCTATGGAGAGCCGCCTTCGAATGGAATATGAACAAGCCTGATCTTACCCTGTTTTCATGCTTATTTATTTATGCGGTGGCAGTAGAGGTCATCCAGCATTATTTTGTAGTTAACCGTTCTTTTGACCTGCTTGATATTGTTGCTGATACGGCAGGCAGCTTAATTGGACTGCTCGTCTGGCGCTGGGGGTATAAAAAAAAATAAACCCCTGTAGAAACAGGGGTCGCAACCAAAACTAACTGCTTATGAGAAAATTGACTGCTTTATGTGAGAAGAACTATTATAATAACGCAAATATGCTGCCAATTGTTACGCGTTATTTGTTAACGCTTTCAAAACAATCTTCATCTGATAAAGAACTCAATCGGCTACCATAAAGACAGAAAAAATGGTGCCAGACGTAAAAATACAAACAGATCATTTCTAAGGTTTACTGCATGGGAAAACTATGTCCATGAATGACTTTATACTGACAATTGGATAGGCATTTGCACCTATTGCGTATACGGCTGTCAGTTAGGGATGAACTTTACGGGAAAATAAATCCTCAAGGTGAGCAGATTTAGTTCTGTTTCGTCATCTTTTCGGCATTCTCGGCAAACTGAAGGGCTTCGATCAATTCTTGTATCCCTCCATTCAGTACTTCCTGGAGATTATAGAGCGTTAATCCTATCCGGTGATCTGTTACCCTGCCCTGCGGAAAATTATAGGTTCGGATCTTCGCGCTCCTGTCGCCTGAGCTCACAAGGCTCTTCCGATGGCGGGAGATTTCCTCTTCCTGCTTTCTTACCTGTTCTTCGTAGAGTTTTGTCCGCAACATTTGCATGGCTTTCTCCCGGTTGCCCAGCTGGGTGCGTTCGGTCTGACAGACCACAACCGTTCCAGTAGGAATATGGGTGAGCAATACCTTGGTTTCCACCTTGTTTACGTTTTGTCCGCCTGCGCCACCGCTCCTGGCCGTTTCCATCTTTACATCACTTTCTTTCAGCTCAAAATCAACCTCTTCGGCTTCGGGCATAACCGCAACAGTAGCGGCGCTTGTATGCACGCGTCCGCTCGCTTCCGTATCGGGAACGCGCTGCACGCGGTGCACGCCGCTCTCAAATTTGAGCGTACCATATACATCATCACCAACCACTTCAATCTGTACTTCCTTATACCCGCCCACTGTTCCTTCATTCTCGCTAAGCAGGGCGGTCTTCCATCCTTTCTGTTCGCAATAACGCAGGTACATCCTCACGAGGTCGCCTGCAAACAGGCTGGCCTCATCACCGCCCGTGCCCGCCCTGATCTCCAGTATGGCATTCTTTTCATCCTGGGGGTCTTTAGGTATAAGCATCTGCCTGATAGAAGCGGCCATCTTTTCTTCTTTTTCTTCTGCCCCTGGCAGTTCCATCTTGGCCAGCTCGCGCATCTCTTCGTCGGAGCCGTTGAGGGCTTCGCGGTAGAATGCCACGTCGTCGATCAGCTTTTTATAGGCCTGGTATGCCATGACGATCTTCTCAAGGCTGCGGTACTCCTTGGACAACTGACCAAATTTTTTA
>DASTPZ010000023.1:0-4545 GCA_035761965.1 Flavisolibacter sp.
TTTACCCTTGCAGCCCTGAATACTTCTTCTTTTCCCAGCTCGATGATCCCGATCGAATCCTTAGGCATTTCGTCTGGTCTTTTCTTTTTGATCCTTGCCTCCCTTGTTTCCCTGAACAAAGGCCTGATGCGAAAAGCAAGAAACCTGCTATCCTCCGTGATCAGTGCTCCGTAACCACGGGGAATTTCTTTGCGGTAGGCAGGATTATCAGCTGAACGCAGGAGCAGGGTGGCATCACCTTCCTGCGGCGTAACGGTATAGATAATCCATTTACCATCAGGACTGATCAGCCGCTCACCTATGCTTTGCCAGTTGTCGTATACACTATGATCGAGCGGTTTTTTCTGGGCCAGGGTACAAACAGGAAGACAGAGTAGAACAATGAGAAGATGTTTCATCGGTATGCTGACTTGTATTGTAAAAACATATGACGGACGCCTTGTGTAAGGCCGAAGCATGGCTCGCCAAGCGATCCGGATTTCCTGCTCTAAATTAAGGGATCGCAGTTAATGCGCTCCGGGTTTTCGCTTCGATGCCGATACGATCCTCCACATATGA
Source organism: Flavisolibacter sp. (assembly GCA_035761965.1). GTDB lineage: Bacteria > Bacteroidota > Bacteroidia > Chitinophagales > Chitinophagaceae > Flavisolibacter. The sequence continues at coordinate 559 of DASTPZ010000023.1, forward strand.
AAGACCACAGCAACCGCGATCAGCGCAAAGCCCAGGTAAAACCAGCTGTTAAGGTGACGGTTCTCTTTATAAATAGCAAAAGCGAGTATAATACCATAGATCGGCTCCATCGTAAGTGCAAGGTTGATGGTAAAGGCCGAAAGCTTTTTCAGCGCTCTTATATAGAGAAAAAAGGTAAGGATGGTACAGACCCAGCTGAGAAGGACGAGCCATAACCAGTCCATGCCGGCCGGAGCGGCCCAGCCCTCTTTGAGCTGGAACAAGGGCAGAAGAAGGCTTAGCCCGATAAAGCCACCGGAGAGCTGGTACAGCGTGATGTGCTGCGGTTGATAGCGATCAACGATCTTTTTATTGAGCACAGACACCAATACGGTGAAGAGTGCAGATAAAAGCCCGATGATTATGCCTTCTGAAAATTTGAGATGGGTATTGTAGATGATGAGCACTCCAGCAATGGCAAAGAGGCCAAGAAAAATCTCTATGGGGTCAAATTTTTTTTTGAGGATAAGAGGTTCTACCAGGGCGGCAATGAGCGCTGTGGTAGAGAGACAGGTAAGTGCAATGGTCACATTGGCCAGCTTAATGCTGGCATAAAAGCAAACCCAGTGCAAGGCCAGCAAGGTGCCGATAAGCGAGATCTGGATAGCGGCTTTTCGCGGTATGCGGGTGGATAAACCCTGAATACGATAAAGCAGCCATAGGGAGATGGCGGTGATGAGCAGCCGCCACCAGACCAGCATAGTAGAGTTAAGTGTGATGGCCCTACCCAGCACGCCGGTGAATCCCCATAAAAAAACGGCTGCATTTAGCTGGATGAGTGCTTTTTTCATCGAGGATCAAAGATGGGGAATTTGGTGCAAAGGATCGTGCGGTGTTCGTACGGCAGGGATAGTGCAGGTGCTCAGCTATTGGCCATCAGCTTGCCACCGCTCTTTACGCGTCGCCTGTAGTTTTTGAAAAGGCTGAACCAACGAAGCTTGAGCACACCCAGGATGCCTTCTTTGATGATGCCTGAATTCATTTTTGACTCGCCGAACTTTCGATCCTCGAATTGGATGGGCACTTCCCTGACCACAAAACCGAGTTTCCAGGCGGCGAACTTCATTTCGATCTGGAAGGCATAGCCTACAAAATGGATCTCATCGAGGTTGATGGTCTCCAGCACTTCTTTTTTATAGCATACGAACCCTGCGGTTGGGTCGGCCACCGGCATCCAAAGGATCATCCTTGTATAAACTGAGCCGCCTTTCGACAGCGCAATACGGCTCGATGGCCAGTTTTTCACGCCTCCTCCCCTCACATACCGTGAGCCAATGGCCAGGTCGCCTCCTCCATGCCTGCAAGCTTCGTAGAGTCTTGGAAGATCGGCAGGGTTGTGCGAGAAATCAGCATCCATTTCGAATATATACTGGTAGCCACGTGCGATGGCCCACTTGAAGCCCAGGATATAGGCGGTGCCAAGACCTTGTTTACCCTGTCTTTCTTCAAGAAAAAGGGCATTCTCGAACCGGGGCTGGAGCTGTCTTACGATATCAGCCGTTCCGTCGGGCGAGCCATCGTCGATCACCAGCACATGAAAATCCTGCCCCAGGTCATAAATGGCCTTGAGAATGATCTCTATGTTCTGTCTTTCATTATAGGTTGGTATGATAACTAATTTTTCCACTCCTGCGCTTAGAATTTTTTAAGCATGGTCCGGGTATATATCTCGGTAAGCTTTTGCTTCGTATTCATGGGAAACTCGCCCTTCATCATCCAGTCGTAATATTGAGGCTCGGCTTTCAGCACCTCGGAAACGGGCCTGCCTTTGTGCTTTCCGAAATTAAACACCTCCACACCTTTGTCATCGTATACAAAACGGCGGGCGAAGTCGATTATTGAGTCCTCCCCCACCAGTTTTAAGATACTGTCAACACTGTTCCCGAGTTGGGGATAGCGTTCAACCTGGGCATTGAGTATCTCGGCAGTGGCAGCAGCATCGGCCTCGGCCCCGTGTGCGCCTTCTAGCGTTTTCTGGCAGTAGAATTTATAGGCTGCTGAAAGCGTGCGTTGCTCCATCTGGTGAAAGATCTTCTGCACATCGATGACCTTCCTGTTCTTCATTTCGAAATCCACTTCGGCCCTGATGAACTCTTCCATGAGCATGGGAATATCGAGGCGGTAAGCATTGTAGCAGGCAAGGTCGCAGCCATCCAGAAACTGCCTGATCTCCTGGGCTACCTGTTTGAACACGGGGGCATCCTTCACCATCTCATTGGTGATGCCGTGCAGGTCGATACACACCTGCGGAATGGGCATCTGCGGGTTGATGATCTTGCGCTTCACGGTCCGGTTGCCATCGGGCATGTTCTTTACGATAGCGATTTCAACGATCCGGTCGGTGGAAACATTTGTCCCTGTAGCCTCAATATCGATGAAAGCAAGCGGTTTCTTTAACTGTAACATTTGAAAGGGGATTCTAAAGGTTGGTAAAGGTAAAGTTTTGTGCCTTTCAGGCATGAATTTAATGACCGCTCTGTACGATTGCCCCGGCAAAGGCCGTTGCGTCGAAGCCATCGTAATTGCCCGAGCTCATAAAAACGACAACAGCATTTTCGTATGACAGGCCTTGCAGCCAGGATTCAAGCTCACTGCGCTCATTGAAAACATTCAATCCCTGTTTTGCAAACCCCGCCTGCACGATATCCTTAGGCAATTCGGGCATTCTTTTGAGCTCTAGCGCATGCCGGCTGTAGAAAACCGCCGCTTCATCCGCCGCCTCGAGCGCACCGGAATACTCCTTCATAAAAGCCTCGTTAAGGCTGCTATAGGTATGCAGCTCCAAAGCTGCTATTAATTTCCGATGCGGAAACTGGTTTTTCACCGCCTGGATGGTGGCTTTTACCTTGGACGGAGCATGGGCAAAATCCCGGTAAAAAATGACCGAATCGCCTTTTGCCAGCACTTCAAGTCTTTTGGCTGCGCCGGTAAAATTGCTGATCGCCGCCGTGAACACACCGGCCGGCATCCCGAGCTGCCTGCAGACAAGCCATGCCGCCTGGAGGTTCATAAGGTTGTGATCGCCGAATACGTTCAGGGTAGTTTCGTTTCCTTCTATAGTGATCTTGGTTATCCCATCTTTTATTTCATGCTGCGGTACGCCGTAGGGATGAAGGTTAAGGTCTTTGCGGCCATGTGCAAGCACCAGGTCTTTCAAAACAGGATCCCCTTCATTATAGATGAGGTGGCCTCCTTTTTCTATTTTATCGATAAAGATCCTGAATTGCTCGAGGTAATTATCAAAAGTTGGGAATACATTGATGTGGTCCCAGGCAATACCGGTGATGACGGCGATGTGCGGAAAAAGGAAATGGAACTTGGGCCTTTTCTCGATAATGCTGGCAGGGTACTCGTCGCCTTCGCAAACGATGAGGGGAGCGCTGGTGATGTTGACCGACTGGTCGAATCCCTGGAGCCTGGCACCCACGAGGTAGTCAAAGTCTTTTGCCGCCGCCCGCAAAACGTGCATGATCATGGAGGTGGTGGTGGTCTTGCCATGGCTGCCGCCGATCACCACACGGGTTTTTTGAAGGCTTTCCTTGTAAATATATTCGGGGAAGGAATAAATCGGAAGATCCAGTTCCCTGGCCCTGGCCAGCTCAGGGTTATCGGCCTTTGCATGCATGCCCAGGATTACAGCGTCGAGCCCGCTATGGATCAGCGCAGGGTTCCAGCCGATGGCGGCGGGCAGCAGACCTTCCTTTTCGAGGTTGCTCTTTGCCGGCTCGAATATCTCATCATCTGTGCCGCTTACCTGGTAGCCTTTACGTTTCAGGGCAATTGCCAGCTGGTGCATCACGCTTCCACCGATAGAGATAAAATGGATTTTCATGGTTAAACGATTGTTTTTGATCGGGATAACTGCTTAAAATGGCTGTATTTTTGAGGAACTCACCTAATATATGGCCCCGGAAACTGATCCAGGAGTTTTAAATAAGTGTTTCCTGT
>DASTPZ010000024.1:0-2348 GCA_035761965.1 Flavisolibacter sp.
AGCACCGGGTAGCCCAGCGCCTTGTAAGGACGTGGTGCATCAGGCCTTGTTCTCCTGAGAATAAAAATACCGGCAATGGTCAGGATATAGAACAGCACTACGACGAAGGAAACCATATCGAGCAGGTCCCCATACCTGCCGCTAAGACAGAGTATACAGGCCACCAGGCATTGTATCCATAAGGCATATTCAGGAACAGCATTCTTGTTCAGCCTTGCGGTTTGCTTAAAGAAAAGTCCATCCTTTGCCATCGTGTAATAGACCCTTGCACCCGACAGGATCAGGCCATTGTTACAGCCAAAGGTAGACACCATGATCAATACCGCCAGTATGGTTGTGCCGATGGCCCCGAATATTTCGTTCGAAACTGAAAGTGCGATACGGTTATCCTTGGCGAAAGCTAGCTCGTTGATCGGCAGAACGGAAATATACATGAGGTTGGCGGCGACATAAACGATGGTAACGATCAGGGTGCCAAGAAAAAGACTCAGCCCTATATTGCGTTGCGGATTTTTGATCTCTCCGGCGATAAAGGTCACATTGTTCCAGGCGTCGGAGCTGAATATACTTCCTACCATCGCTGCTGCGATGGCGCCCAGTGCAACAATGCCTGTTAGCGGCATCCAGCTGTCGCCGGTGCCGGCAGGCGTCATTCTCAAAGCATGCTGCTTGATCGTCCAGGCATCGGTCCAGTTGCCGTCCCATACAGCCGCCTTGGCGGCTATAAAGCCAAAAATGATCAGCCCGAACAGTGCCAGCAGCTTGGTTGAAGTAAAAGTAGTTTGTATGAGCTTCCCGCCCTTTATGCCGCGGGTATTGATATAGGTGAGCAGCACGATGAGTACAATACCCACTAGCTGGGCGGCTGTGATCTTAAATCCGCCGCTTCCTCCTTCCCCGCCGAGCTGGAAAAGTACATTCCCATCGCCAAAGGATGGATCGAGGTAGCCGAGGAACTTTCCAAAAGCCACTGCAACCGCCGCAATGGTGCCGGTTTGTATAACTGCAAAAAAGCTCCAGCCATACAAAAAACCAATGAATGGATTATAAGCTTCACGAAGATAAACATACTGGCCGCCGGCCTTGGGGAACATGGCACTGAGCTCTCCATAACTGAGGGCCGCGGTAAGGGTCATAAAGCCTGTGATCAGCCAGGCTGCGATCAGCCATCCGGCGGAGCCCAGGTCTTTCAGCATATCGGCGCTTACAATGAATATACCCGACCCTATCATCGAGCCAGCTACAATCATTGTAGCATCCAGCAAACCTAAAGAACGTTTGAACGATTTATCCTCCTGCATCGCCTCAGCGGCGCCCGACAGATGATCCGCCATGTACTATCATTTTTTTTCAAGATAGTAAAAAACGACAAGGATTAAAGCACTTGCCAAAGCAATACGCGACAGGTATAAAAAACAGAAGCAGGTCAGTGAATGACCTGCTTCTGTTTATGCATTTGCACCGGCAAGCTTACTTACCCTTTTTCGAATATTTTTCATTCAGCCCTTTTACAAGATCAGCGGTGATATCATAGACTGTATCGCGGTAGTAAATAAAATTTGGCTCGTGTGCGAGGATGTAAGAATACCCCTTTGTTTTATTATACTCTTTCAGGAACTGCTCTACTTCCACTTTCACCTCCTGCATCTTGCGCATCCAAAGGTCCTGGAATTTTTGATCCATGGTTTGCTTCTGACCCCTGATCGTTTCCTGCAGCTGCATCATTTCGCGGCTTGCTGCTTCCGACTGTACCTGCGACATTTCACCCATGTTCTGATAATGGGCCAGCTTATCATTGTAAAGCTTTTGCAGCCGGTTCATCTCGCTGCCCATCTTCTCCTCTTCCTTGCTTAACTCGCTTTTTACATCCTTCATTTTGGTAAAGGCATTATTGATCGAATCAAGCTCGAAATAAGCAATGCGAAACTCCTTATTGAAACTATCTGAATTGCTTGCCGACTTCACAACGGGCGATGCTGCAGATTTCCTGGAGGAAAAATGCAAATAAAAAAGAACCCCTACAGCTACCAGCAAAACAGCATTCAGGATCAGAGCCGCGTTTTTCATGCTTTTTTTTTGCAAAATAACATTTGATCCGTTTCGAAATGAAACAAAGTTGCCCACTTTATGAAACAGTTAACGGAAACCGCTAAGGGATTGGGTTTCAGGGCAAATACAGTGGTAAAAAGCAGCTCTTTTAGTGTTAAAAGCTTTGCGTACCATGAGCACGGGTTCTTCGCTTGTTCACCATCATGAGACCTGGATGGAAGGGCAAAAAAAATCCCGTCACCTCGTGACGGGATTTATATGAATAGCATTGCTGATTATTCTTCTTCGTCGAAGGTCAT
>DASTPZ010000025.1:0-6363 GCA_035761965.1 Flavisolibacter sp.
TGATCCTGCAGCGCAAAGTTTTATCCACCCTGCAATTTTCATTGAATACCGGCGGCTGTCTTTTCCTTGGTCCAAGCGAAATCCCGGCTTCAGTTAAGGAAGGGTTTGAAGAGGTCAACGGAAAATGGAAGATCTTCCGCAAGGTCGCGAGCGATAGCCGCTATAACCCGGAACGATTCCCGCATACGCAAGCTGTAAGAACCCAGCGAGACATCCGTTTTCAGCCAAACAAGGAGAATGCTACCGTCAGGGAGCTCGGCGAGGATTTTAAAGCCATCCTCACCGATGAATATGGATTTGCCGGTGTGTACCTTGATAAGAACCTCGAGATAAAAGAAGCCATCGGCAATTTTAAAAAATACCTGACCCTGCCAGACCGTATCTCCACCCTTCACATCCTCAAAATGGTAGGCAACGATCTATCAGTGGCATTGAATACGGCCATCCGTAAGGCAATGAAGGAGAATACCAAGGTTACGCTCAATCATGTGCGGATGCGGCAGGGCGACAAAGACAAGAATGTCAACATTTTTGTGCGGCCTTCAACACGGGACGGATACATGCTTGTTGTTTTCGGAGAAAGCCACGAGCTGCCCTTTATGCGGGCTAATTCCGAGCTGCCTCACCACCAGTCGCCTGAATCGGTTTCCTATATTTCTGAGCTTGAAGATGAGTTGAAGGAAACCCGTACCAGCCTGCAGATGGCAGTAGAAAGCCTGGAGACAGCCAATGAAGAGCTGCAGAGCTCCAACGAGGAATTGCTTTCGGCCAATGAAGAGCTGCAAAGCTCCAACGAGGAGCTACAATCCCTGAACGAGGAGCTTCATACGCTCAACACCGAGCACCAGCTGCGCATAAAGGAACTGATAGAGCTCAACGATGACCTGAACAACTATTTCAGGAGTACCGAGATAGCGCAGCTCTTCGTGGATGCAGGCATGCGCATCAGGAAGTTCAATCCAATGGCGGTAAAGATGATCAATCTTATCGAAAGCGATATAGGCCGTCCTATCGATCATATTTCAACCAATATCAGGAATACGGTGCTGCTGGAAGACATCAGTCTTGCGCTTTCTCGGACATCCGTGGTGGAGAAAGAAGTTATCCTGAGCAATGGCAGCATCTGTCTCATGCGTATTCTGCCTTACATCCGGCAGGATAAGCATACCGATGGTGTAGTGGTAACCTTTATCGACATAACAACGATGAAGGAGCTGGACAATATCATCAAGGGCGTGTTCAATTCCTCGCTCAGCGTTATCCTCGCATTCAAGAGCCTGCGTAACGACAAGAACGAAGTGCAGGACTTCAGGTGTATAGCGGCCAACCAGGAGGCCGACCGTTTTCTTGAGAAAAAGAACAGCGATTATATCGGCAAGTCTATCAAAGAGCAATTTCCCGACCTGCTCAGGAAAGGCATGTTTGCCAAGATGGTCGAAGTGGCTGAATCAGGCTCGCCCATACATACGGAAGTACAGCTGCAAAAGGGAAAGGAGCACCAGTGGTATGAGCTTACGGTGAACCAGATGATGGATGGCCTGGTGATAACGCTTACCAATATCAACGACAAAAAGGCGGCGGAAGAAAAGTTCAGGCAGAACTATTATGAGCTGATGAAGACAAAGGAGAACTTCCGCAACCTCAGTATAGGCCTCGAAGAAAAAGTAAAGGAAAGAACCTTCAGGCTTTCGCAAAGCGAAGAGCGGTTCAGGCTTATTGCCAATGCAACCAGCGATGCCATCTGGGATTGGGACCTTGTGAACAACCAGATATGGTGCAGCGATACTTTCTTCAACCGCTTTGGATTCGAGCGTGAGCAACATACGGCAAGCAGCCGTTTCAGGTTCGATCATATACATGCCGATGACCGGGAGAGGGTGATGCAAAGCATACACGAAGCCATCAACAATGCTTCGGGCTGGTCTTCGAAATACCGTTTTAAAAAAGCCGATGGCAGCTATGCCAGCATACTTGACCGCGGAACCGTGCTTACCGATGCAAATGGAACACCCTACCGTATGGTGGGCGCCATGATGGATATCAGCGAGGTGGAACGTTCCGAGCAGCAGCTAAAGGAAAAGAACGACGAGCTGCAAATGCTGATACAGGAGTTCCGGTTCGTAACCGATTTTATGCCGCAGATCGTTTGGTCGACCCAGCCGGATGGCTTTCATGATTTCTTCAACAAGCGGTGGTACGATTATACGGGTCTCAATTTTGAGCAGGCGAAGGACAAGGGCTGGTCGCTCGTGCTCCATCCTGATGATTTTGAGCGTACCTGGAGCATATGGGAGGTTTGTCTGAAAACCGGCAAGACCTACGAAACAGAATACCGCATGCGTCGCAATGATGGCGTCTTCCGCTGGTTCCTGGCCAGGGCTATACCATTGCGCGATGAACAGGGCAGGATCACCAAATGGTTTGGTACCTGTACCGATATCCACGATCAAAAAATGGCCAGCGACATCCTGGAGCAAAAAGTGAAAGAGAGAACCGAAGAGCTTCAGAAAATGAACCAGGAGCTTGAAGCCAGCAACAACGAACTGCTGCAGTTTGCTTCGGTGGCTTCGCACGATCTCAAGGAGCCCCTGCGCAAGATCCATATGTTCAGCAATCTCATAAAGGACAGGCACCTGCCCCATATGGATGGAGCGGCCGACTACCTGGACCGCATCATCAATGCGTCGGCCCGTATGACGAAGCTGATCAATGACCTGCTGACCCTTACCAGGCTTTCCGTACACAGCAGCTTTGAGAATACCAACCTCAATACCATCGTGGACGAGGTAATGAGTGACCTCGAGCTTTCGATCAATGAAAAGCAGGCTACGATAGAAGTAGGCGATCTCCCGCGTGTTGATATTGTAACGGGACAGATGCGCCAGGTGTTCCAGAACATCATCAGTAATGCACTCAAGTTTGCAAAAAAGGATGAGAAGCCGCGCATCAAGATACACTGCGAGCTTGTGGACAGCTGTGCCATCGATGCCAACAGGTCAAGCAACGGCGAATACTGCCGTATCGTGATCAAGGATAATGGCATAGGCTTCGACAATCAATACGCAGACAAGATATTTACAATCTTTCAGCGCCTGCATTCCAGGGAGAAGTATGACGGCACAGGCATCGGTCTTGCCATTACCAAAAAGATCATCGAAAAGCACAATGGCGTAATCAGCGCTGCCAGCAAGGAAAACGAAGGTGCCAAGTTCACCATCGTCATACCCCTTAAGCAGGTAGTGACCCTCGAATACCAGATGAGCAATAACTAGCAGCGCAAAAAACAGTAAGCGTGGATAAAGAAAACGAAAAGAAGGAAGACAAGGCCGCAGGAAGCGTGCAGCCGCAAAGCGAAGCCAAACAGGGTGATGCGGCAGCTGCGCCCGGGCTTACCTATGTGAAGAATGCAAATGCATCGGGATTGGGCTCGTTGGGCAGAAGCGAGGACGATATCCTGGCTAATCCCACAGGTCCTGATGAAGAAGACCCCGGTCAGTCCTGATCCTTCCCGAATTGATCCAGGTAACGCCTGACCGATCTTTCCTTCATCTTGGTTTCGAGAATGATATCGACTTCTTTGCCATACGTGTTGATCTTTTCGTAAGCCCAATCAGAATGGGCTTCTTTTTTTGCCGCAGGGTCCTCCTTATCCTTGCGTGAGCTCGAATAATGAAAGATGGGCCGCACTTTCCAGGTGCTGTAGGCCAGCCGGAAGGCTTGCTCTTCGGTGAGAGAGCCAGGATGCAGCCGGTGGTGGAAATAGTCAAAAACAATGGGTATGCCGGTTGTCTCATAAAGCTTGTAAAGGTCTTCTACCGTATACAGGCCCGGTTTATCGTCGTTTTCGACTGTAAGCCTCGATTGCAGGGATGGTGAGAGCATCTTAAAATTGAGGGCAAACCGCTTGAGGGATTCTTCCTTGTCGCCGTAGGCACCGCCTACGTGGATGTTGATCTTGTTCCAGTGCGAAGCGGGCAGGCCCATGAGGTCAAAGATCTCGGAATGCAGCTCAAGATCTTTGATCGTATTCTGCAGGGCCTGTCCCGTTCCTGCGAGCTTGTTAAAAGGCCCAGGGTGCGAGCTGATGCGTACCGGTACCTGTCCGGCCTGCCTCAGCAGTGAGCTGATCCTGAAAAATTGCGGCAATTGATCCAGCTGGTACTCTGAGGCCCAGGGAAAGAGCTCAGAGGTGATTCGGAATACCCTGATGCCATTGGCAAGGTTCCATTTCAGTATCTTGACCAATGCATCCACATTCTGCACGGCCAGCTCGCCTGCGTAGGCAGGGCCTTTTTCAAGAAAGGTTCGTTTGATCATGCCTTTATTGGTGGTGATGCCTTTTTCAGCCAGCTCCATATTGATGCAGGCATAGCCCAGGTTCACTGTTCCCCTGCCGGCTTCGCCTCCCATAGATTCATGTTTTTGCTCATCTGTTTCCATATGCTTCATTTCTGTTCATGACCCTTCCTGCCCAATTCATGAAGCAAATGTCGTGCTTGATGCCGCCAGGCCCGGCCGTTGCGCTTTTGCATGCAATAAAGGCTTAACTTGTAGTCTCAATCATTCCTGCTTCATGTTGTTGTTTAAGCGGCTGTTTATTTTCATCGCTTTATTTTTCTGTACGGCTAAAGGTTTCGCACAGCTCGAGATTATTCGCTCGTCTGACGCGCAGGCGCTGGCCCAGAAGCTAGTGGGTTCCGGTGTCTCTATCAGTAATGTAACCCTCTCCGGCTCTAATCTTTCAACCGCTTTTTTTCGTAACCTGGGTGGTACACAGCTTGGTATCGATAGCGGCATCGTGCTGTCCACCGGCCGTGTGCAAACTGCCGGCGGCTTTCCCGGGATCGATGGTCCACAGGCCTCGACCGCAAGCTCATCTATCAACACCCTGGGTGATATCCAGTTGAGCCAGCTGGTGAACAATCAAAGAACCAATGATGCAGTAATCCTCGAATTCGATTTTGTTCCGCTCGGCGATACGGTACGATTCAACTATGTGTTCAGCTCGGAGGAGTATCCTGAATACAATTGCAGCAATTACAATGATGTTTTTGCCTTCTTTATCAGCGGGCCCGGAATAACAGGTGCCAATAATATAGCCCTTGTGCCGGGCACGGATATACCTGTTGCCATCAATAGCATCAATAATGGGATACCTGGTACTTCCGGCATCGGTTCCTGCAATGCCATGGGTGCGGGGTCGCCTTTCGTACAGTTCTATGTAAACAACTCCGGCAATGCACACTTCAGCCACAATGGCCATACGGTGGTACTAACCGCGAAATCCAAAGTGGAGCCTTGCCAGGTTTATCACCTGAAGATCGCCATCGCGGATGCATTCGACCGTATTTTCGATAGCGGTGTTTTCCTGGAAGCGGAAAGCCTGAAATCGGATCCTATCTCCATAGACGGAACTACGCCGCGAGTAGGTGGTAAGCCCTATCTCGTTGAAGGATGCCATAGCGGCAAAGGCTTCAACGTGCTGAGGCCAAGGAAGCTGCCTGAGCCGCAAACAGTGAACCTGCTTATTACAGGTACGGCTACCAATGGCGTGGATGTACAAACCATACCTTCAACAGCCGTTATTCCTGCAGGTGATTCGATTGTGTTCGTTTCGATAGAACCCATCATCGATAATGTAAGCGAAGGCATCGAGATACTCAAGATATACCTATCCAATTCCTGCGCGGCCGCCAATTTTTATTTCGACAGCCTCGAGGTGCAGCTGCGCGATTTCGATACGCTTGCCCTGTCGCCTGCAGGACGCGTAAGCATCTGTGGTGACAACACTGTTCAACTATCTGCCACAGCCGGGCTTGTGAGCTATCAGTGGTCGCCGGGGGCGGGATTGAACAGTACAACCATCGCCAACCCGGTCGCCGATCCTCCCGGCCTTACCACCTACACCTGTACGGCCTTCCGGGGCGGCAGCTGCTGGGCCAAAGATTCGGTCACAGTCGCTAAAAAAACACTCGGGCTGATCTCAAAACAAGATATCAATTGCCGCAATGGACTTACCGGGGAGATCAGGGTAAGCGGCGGATGGGTTTGGCAGGCGCCTGTTCAATACAGCATCAACAATGGGAGCTATGGAATAGACTCGAATTTCCAAAACCTGGCGGCCGGCAATTATGTGGTGAAGATCAAGGATGCCACCGGTTGTGTCGACAGCATTTCCTTGAGCCTGGTACAGCTTTACCCCGACCTGGTTTTCATCGACCAGGTAACTTCTGCCTCCTGTAACGGCAGCAATGGGAAGATCGAGCTCACGGCATCTGGCGGTAATCTTCCTTATACCTACTCTGCGGGTGGCGTATCCTATGGACCGGCAAATATACTTACCGTGAACAGCGGCAATACCAC